>JASHZW010000101.1 GCA_030042335.1 Nitrososphaerales archaeon | reverse complement strand
GGTGAAGGTGTCATAGAAGCCGGCCGCCCCCGTCGGCATGACGCCACGCAGGTACGTGGGGGTCTCGATGACCTTCGTCTTGTACTTCTTGTTTATCCTGACTATGTCCTCGTCGGTGAGGTCCTGCATCACCTTGCGCATGGAGTTGGTGAGCTTGAGGAGCTGCTTGGGTTCGAGGCGCTCCCTCTCCACTATCTTCTTCTCGACCGCCTCCGGCGTTGCCTCGCACCTGTAGTGCTTCGCCAGCCTCTTGATTACGTCCCGGTACTTCGGCAGCTCCCCGTCGATCCATTTCAGGGCCCTCAGTTCGAGCTCGTCCGGTGTCTCGTAGTAATCGAACCCACCCTCGAGCGCGGCCCTATAGAATCGCTCCCTTCCTAACGCGAACTTCTCCTTCCGGAAGACCTTCTCGACCTCATCGAACGTGCCTTTCCCAAAGCCTTCCAGCTGGAACAGTTCGACGAACTTTCTTACCTTCTCGGCCAGTCGGTCGCAGTCCTCCTTCAGCTTCTCGTTCTTCGTCGCCTTCTTGACGGCATCCAGTATCTCGAGCGTTCCGTCCAGTCTGTACAGCGTGAGGGCCCTGACACCGGTGGGGACCTTCGCGCCCTTGAACCTCTTCTGTGTCGCGTCGAGCGCCTTGGACCCTGCTGAGATTATCGAGAGGAGGTGCTTGTCGTTCACCCCCTCCTTGACGAGGTGGGCGAAGACGCCCTCGACGAGGTCGTTCAGGACAGGCTGCGGCTCGTTGAGGGAGAGATTCACCTCCATGCTGTCGAGGACCTTGGCTTGGATATCGTTCTCGGCCCTCCTTCTCAGCGACCGGACCTTCTCAAGGACATCCTTGATGTTCTGCTCGCTTGGGATGAAGAACTTTCCCGCGAGCTCGTCGAACCCCATCAGGTAGGCCGAGGAGGGAGAGATCTCCTTCCACAGGGCCACGATGTCGTCGTCGAGCGACCTGGGCATCTATCCGGCTACCTCAATCGGCTTGAACTTCTCGGTGGTCTCGGCTATCTCCCGCAGGAGCACCTTCTTCCATTCGGCGAACCCCCCGGGGCTGGTCGGATAGGTGAGGTTGTGCTCTACGAGCGTCTGACTCTTCTTGGCGGTGTACCTCAGACCCTTGGCGAGCTCGTACTCACTCAGTGCCCTCATGAGGAGAATCGGGTTCATCATCTGGACCCTATTGAAATCCGGGTGTCGCCTCTCGCTTATCGCCCTGACATCCTCGTCGGAGAGGAAGTGCTTCATCCCGTAGTTGATCTGCTCGTTGGTCAGCGTCTGCAGGTACCTCCTCAGTACCTCGAAGCTAGCCATCTGGTAGCCGTGTGTCGTCATATACTCGACGTTGTATCCCCACAATCCCTCTTCGCTGAAGTCGTTCGCCTCGAGGGCGCGTGCGACGACCTTCCCGAGTATCACGCTCGCGTACATCGAAGGCCCTATGCCGCCGGCGTCGAGCGGGCGGGGCAGCCAAGCGGCGTCGCCGACGACCGCGAACCCGTTCGCCACCATGCAGTCGTTGTGCCTTCTGACCGGCACCTGCCAGTTACCCTTGGAGTTACCGTCGAACGCGGGACCAGCGGATTGCCTAGGGTTCTTGATCGCGGTGTTATCCTTGACGTACTTGTCGATGAGGCTCTGGAGATTGTCGTTGAGCTTGAACCTCTTGTTGCGCCGCGCCAGCCCGGACTTGGAGACGCCCAGCCCGATGTTGACCCGGGTCTTGCCCTTGGGGAAGACCCACGCGTATCCGGCGGGCGCGATGTACTGGTCGAGGTGGATGAGGCAGTAATCTGGCGTGAAGTAGGTCTCATCCTCGACGCCCTGGTCGAAGTCCAGGATGTACCTCCCCGTGGCCTCTATGTCGTCCATGTCGAGCTCCTTCTCGATCATGCTCTCGATGGGGAGGAACTTCCTCAGCACCGACGACGAACCGGTCGCGTCGACCACCATCTTGGCGGTCACCTTGAACGCGCTCCCATCTTCCTTCCTTCCCGTCACTCCCGTGACGTAGCCATTCTCCGCTGTCAGCCTCTCCGCAGAGGCGTTGAACCAGAACTCGACCCCGAAGCTCTTGGCATCCCCGACCTGTCTCTGGGGCAGGAGCTTCCTGTTGAGGATGTATCCCTCTCCCTCGAACCGGACCTTCGTCTTGTGGTCGGGTGAGTAGACCAGCACTCCCTTTACCGGGTGTTCCAGCTCGGGGGCCTCGTACCTGATGCCTATGTTCTTCTCCAAGAACCTGAGGCTGTTGAGGCTCGTCGCGTCGCCACACGTCCACCCGTTGTTGGTCTTCTTCCCCGCCTCCTCAGGCGGGTTTCTGTCTATGACTAGGACCTTGGCGGCCTTCTTTGAGTAATACCCGATAGCGGAGGCGGTGATCAGGCCCGCCATGCCGCCGCCGGCCACTATGACATCGTAGTCGGTCTTCAAACGCCACGACCTTCTTCGTTCCGTCTAAAAAAGGCAAGCATAGGCCACCCCGCCCGTCGACATCTCCTCTTAAGCATGAACCTGCGCCGAGCAAGAACAAGCCGTTTATACAGGAAACGGCCATGATACTCGATGAAGGCAACAGCAGCGACGCTCTTGCTCATCGCGCTTCTGCTGGCAGGCGGCGGTCCGATGACGGCTGCGGCCTTTGTGGCAGGAGGTGCCACACCGGCGACGTTCCACGAGATACCGACACAGGTCTGCGTCTGCGGAGATGTCTCGGACAGCGTTGCTGCATCTCCCGGCGCGCTGAGGCTCTCCGCAGCCCTCGCTCCCACAGCAATCTACGACGAACAAATAGGCGCGACTTTCACGCAGAGCTTCACATCGCTCGCCTTCAACGTCACTGCTGTCGAACAGATGGATCCCGTCT
>JASHZW010000100.1 GCA_030042335.1 Nitrososphaerales archaeon | reverse complement strand
CAATTCCCGAAGGTCCTTCCGAACGCATTCAAGCAGGCGGTCACCGGGAGGCCGGGGCCCGTCCTCATCGACATCCCGATGGACATGCAGGTGGAGAGGGTCCCCGCGCCCGTGCCCGATCCACGGAAGTTCGTGCCGTCGGGGCGCGTCTACCCTGACAGGTCCCAGACCATCAGGGCGGCGAAGCTCCTCTTGGGCGCGGAGAGACCGCTCATCCTGATAGGAGGAGGGGTCACGATGTCCGGAGCCACGGACGAGCTCATAAAGCTCGCAGAGTTCATCGGGGCGCCGGTGGTCGCCTCGTTCCGCGGCGACGCCAAGGGCGGTTTCCCGACCGACCACGAGCTCTGGGGCTTCCATCCAGGCAACGTGGGCAGCTCCGTCTCCAACAAGCTCACGAGGGAGGCAGATGTCCTCCTCGCGATCGGGACGACATTCAGCGACGAGACGACCAGTTCCTATGCGCCTGACGTGACCTTCGACATACCCCCCACGAAGCTGATACAGATCGATATCGACCCCGCGGAGATCGCCAAGAACTACCCGGTCGAGGTCGGCATCGTCTCGGATGCCAGGGCGGGGATCGAGGTCCTGCTGGAGGTCCTCGGGACGCTGGCGGAGAAACGGGACTACCGGAAGAGCGCGTGGTTCAAGCGCCTGAGGGAGCTCCGCGAAGAATGGGACGGGGAGCTGAAGAAGCTCTGGTCGAGCGCCCCGATGGGTATCCCGAGCGTCGTCAGGATGATGTCGGAGGTCGCTCCGAAGGAGACGGTCGTGACGGTGAGCGCGGGCCTCCCGCAGGAGATACTCTCGCAGCAATGGGGCAGCACGCTTCCCGGGCTGTACCTCAGCTCCGGGGGCTACTCGACCATGGGGTTCGCGCTGCCGGCGGTACTCGGGGCGAAACTAGCTAGGCCGAAGAGCCCGGTGGTTGCCGTCGAGGGCGATGGCTCGTTCCTGATGAACAACGTGGAGCTGTCGACGGCCGTCGAGTACAAGATACCGATCACCATAGTCATTCTCAACAACTACGGCTGGGTCTCGATCCGTGACCTTCAGATCCGGGGACTGAAGAACAGGAGGTTCGGGACGGAATTCAGGAAGCTGGTGGACTTTGAGAAGCTCGTGACCGCGTACGGCGCGAACTATGCCAGGGCAGAGGACCCGCAGTCGTTCAGGCGCTCCCTTAGGAACGCCATGCGCTCGAAGACCGTCTCCGTCGTCGAGACGATGGTCGAAAGGCGCTTCCCGAAGGACAGCACCTACATGTACGGATACTGGGATATACCCACCCCCTACAGGAGCTGAGGCGATGAAGAAAATCGGTGTCGGCGTAGTCGGTATAGGCGCGATAGGCAAGCTGCATGCGACTAACTACGCGAGCAAGGTCCCTGGAGCCTTCCTCGCAGGGATAGCGGACGTCAACCTCCCCGCTGCGAACGAGCTGGCCTCCCAGCTAGGGGTTACCTCTGTCTACTCGGACTACAACAAGCTGCTCGATGACTCCAAGGTCGACGCCATCGTCGTGGCCACCCCTCCCTTCCTCAAGAAGGACATCACGCTGGCTGCAGCCGACAGGAAGAAGCACGTCTTCTGCGAGAAGCCGATGACGCTCTCGCTGAGGGAAGCAGACGAGATGGTCTCCGCGGTAAAGCGCTCGGGCATCGTGTTCCAGGTGGGTTATCAGAAGCGCTCCGACACGTCGTTCATGCAGGCGAAGAAGGACATCGTCGACGGACAGGTGGGGACGCTCATCCTTTTGAGGGCGCACAACAGGGACCCTCCGACCGTCTTCGCCGGCTGGTCTGCCGACCCCAAGAAGAGCGGGTCCGTCTTCCTCGATACGTGCAGCCATGACTTCGACGCCATCAGGTACCTGAGCGGGAGCGAGGTCACGCGCGTCCAGGCCGACGGCAACGCGATGATGTTCGAATCCCTGAGGGTGAACGGCGACTACGACACGGTCGTCATCAACCTGAGGCTGGCCAACGGGGCCATGGCTCAGGTGGACGCCTGCGGCTACACTCCCTACGGATTCGATTCGAGGGCAGAGGTCGTCGGAAGCGAGGGCGGCATCAGCATCGGGATGGGAGAGAAGACCCTCGCCCACGTCTACAAGAAGGACGGCGTGAGCAACGAGAGACATGACTACTGGGGCTCCAGGTGGGCCCAGGCCTATCGTGACGAGATGGGCGCGTTCGTAGCCTGCGTGGCGGAAGGGGGGAGCCCGCGCGCGACCATCCAGGACGGCAGGGCCGCCCTCGAAATCGGGCTGGCAGCCTGGGACTCCGTGAAGGGCGACAAGTCGGTCAGCCTGCCCCTGTCCTAGGCCTTCATGCGTCCCACGACGACCTTCATCGAGTCCGTGGCCATGGATGTCTCCACGGCCTCCTGGGCCTCCTCCTGCCCGAAGACGTGCGTGACCAGCTTCTCGAAGGGTATAGTCGAAGAGTAGGAGTCCATCATCGACAGGGCCCTCGCGTACGCCTGGTAGGGCATACCGGAGACGCCGATTATCCTCGCGTTCTTCGCCAGGATCTGGCGCGAGGGTGAGATGGTCGTTGGCTTGTCCTCCGCATACGCCCCTTCCACCAAGTAGGTCCCTCCGTTCCTCATGAGGTCGAGCCCCTCCGGGACGATTCCGGGGAACCCTGTGCACTCAATGACGGTGTCGGCACCTATCCTGTCCGTCATGTCCATCACAGCGGCGACACGTTCCTCCGCCTTGGGATGGTCGCCCAGGCTGATCGTCTTGGCGCCAGCGAGCTTCTTGGCCATCCTCAACCTGTACTCAGACTTGTCTATCGCGATTATCTTCGAGGCTCCCAGCATCTTCGCCATGAGCACGTTGCACATGCCGAGCGGTCCGACGCCTTGGACGACCACGGTGTCCGACGGGGAATAACCTTCCTTCGAGTTGGGGTTCTGGAAAGCTCTGCCGAAAGCGCCGTACGCGACGGCCATCTGCTCGGTGAGGACCGCGGCCGCATCCGACATCCGCTTCGGGACCCTGAAGATGAACGTGCCCGGAAGGACGAACATCTTCTCCGCGTACCCGCCGAAGAGGTGCGGCGGGTCCTTGCAGCTGATCACATCTCCGTAGCTCTTGTGGTTCAGGCACCATGGGTACCCGTAGAAGTTCTTGCAGTAGTAGCACTCACGGCATACGATGTCCGCGGATATCACGACCCGCTCCCCCTCCTCCAGCGGCTCCCCTTCGGTCACCATCTCCTTCGCGGCCTTCCTCCCTATCCTCTCGATCACCCCGAGGTTCTCATGCCCCAGGATTATCGGGAGGGAGACCACGTCCCCGGGCAGGCCCAGCCGTATCTCGCCTTCCTGGAAGACGTGCTTGTCGGTCCCGCAGATCGCGGCGCCGAGCATCCTGACGAGCCC
>JASHZW010000099.1 GCA_030042335.1 Nitrososphaerales archaeon | reverse complement strand
CCGCTGGTCGAGCAGTGGACCCGGCAGTACGGGCCCCCGGCCCCGGCGGATGCCGCGGCGGGCGCCCCGAAGCCCGCGCACCGGTGACGTCTAGTATGTGCCGTATTGATGGCCCCCCTCGCGGGCCCGTAGTATAGCTTGGACATCACAGAGGCCTCCGGAGCCTCGAACCCGGGTTCGAATCCCGGCGGGCCCGTAACACTTTCCTTATAGAACCCGTGCCGGCGGCCTCCTCCGGCCTGAGGGAGGGGTCCCTATGGTCCCTTGGGAAACTGACTACCAATCCTCCTCGAATTGAAGACGTTGGGGGTGGCCCGTGATCCCAACGGGACTGGAGCCGGCCATCCTCGAAGGCGAGGTCCGGGAGGTCCTCCGGACGCCGCCCGACGAGTCGGTTCACTGTGTCGTCACCTCGCCTCCCTACTGGGGGCTGAGGGACTATGGAATCCCGCCCGTGCTCTGGGGCGGAGACCCCTCTTGCCGTCACGATTGGGAGGCTCTCCCACCCCGGCGGAGACGCTCGCCGCTCGGTGTGACGGACCGTGCGTCGGCTCACGCCAGCCATCCTAGGGCGAACATCGAGCATCGGACGACCGGGACGTGCTCTCGCTGCAAGGGCTGGCTCGGTCAGTTGGGCCTCGAACCGGACCCCGATCTCTTTGTCGATCACCTCGCGTCGGTCTTCGACGAAGTTCGCCGGGTGCTGCGGTCGGACGGGACCCTCTGGTTGAATCTCGGCGACACGTACCATACCGATAGCCCGGTCCGGGGTTCCTCCGGGGAGGCGTTCTCTCGAGAATGGGATCCGGCCCAGACCCGGAGCCGTGGAGGGAACCGAAGGCCGGCCTCCCGGTTTGGAGAAGTCAAACCTACGGATCTCACGGGAATCCCGTGGAGGGTCGCGTTCGAGCTCCGACGCCGCGGCTGGTGGCTCCGCGCCGACTGCATCTGGGCGAAACGCAACCCGATGCCCGAGCCGTTCCGGGACCGCCCCAACCGGTCGCATGAGTACGTCTTCCTGCTGACCAAGTTGCCTCGCTACTTCTACGACGCCGAAGCGGTCCGGGAGCCGCTCCAAGCCACGACCCTTCAGCGTCTTCGGAACCACATCCCGAGCTCCGTCGACAACCCGGCATACCGGTCCAAGCACTCGAGGGGGGACTTCCGACGGTTCCCTATGCTGGCGAACACGGACCCGAAGGGCCGGAACCTCCGGTCGGTCTGGTCGATCGCCACGCAGCCCTACCGTGGCGCCCACTTCGCGACGCTCCCCGAAGCACTACCCGAGGTATGCATCCGGGCCGGTACGTCTGAGAAAGGAGCGTGCGTGGAGTGCGGCACGCCGTGGGTCCGTCGGGTTCGCGCCGAAGGAGGAGGGATTGGGCACGATTGGCATCCCTACAAATCCCTCAAGCTTGGCCGGGCGCAACGGATTGCCGCGCCGGGCATCCACGACGGGACGTACCGGAGGGTCGACCTCGGGTTCCACCAAGCCTGTCCCTGCCCGACCCTCGATGTGCTCCCGTGTGTCGTGCTGGACCCGTTTATGGGGAGCGGCACGGTCCTCGCTGTCGCCCACCGGCTCCGTCGTCGATCACTCGGCATCGACCTGAACCTCGACTACTCGGTTCTCGCGAAAGACCGGATCGGCGCGTCAGTTGCGTCCTCTACCCAAACCGTGGAGGTGGCGACGTGACACGCGTGGCGGTCTACGCGCGAGTCTCCACGAAAGAACAGTCCACGGAGGGCCAAGTCGCCCAACTCACGGCCTACTGCCAAGCCCGAGGATGGTCCGACGTGGCGGTCTTCCGGGACGACGGCATCTCGGGGATCCGCGACAACCGACCCGAGCTGGACAGGCTTCGCCAGCGGATGATGACCGGCGAGTTCAACGCGGTGGTCGTCTCGAAGATGGACCGGCTCGGCCGCTCGCTAGGGATGATCCTCCGCTTCTGGGACGAGTCCGACGCGGCAGGAGCTCGGGTAATCGTCATCGACCAAGGGATCGACACGTCGACGCCAGCGGGGCGGCTCCAGAGGAATATGTTGGCAGCCTTGGCCGAGTTCGAGCGCGAGCTGATCCTCGAACGGACTCGCGCTGGCATTGCTCGTGCGCGGGCCCTTGGAAAGAAGTTCGGGGCACCGAGGAGGATCCCGGAGACCGTCGCCCGCGAGGTCCGGGAGCGGAGGGCTAACGGAGAGAGCCTCCGGATGATCTCGCAACGAATGAACATCAAGCTCGGCGGAGTTCGCTCAGTGATGCGGCGCGACCGACCACCGCCAGGGCGCTCGGGCGGCCCGGTCGGGAGCGCGGCCTCTCCGGAGCTCGCAGCCGGGTAGAAATCGAGGGACGCACTCCCCGTCGATTGGGGTGAGGCGATTGAGGATACTGGTTACAGGAAGTTCGGGTTTCATGGGCACCACGTTTCTCGAGTCGTGTGCTGGGGCGGCAGAGCTGCACGGCGTTGACCGACTGCCCTCAACCGAGCCTGTCACCGGCGTCGACTACCACGTTGCAGACCTCTGCGCCCCGGATGGGCTCCGAGCACTGGTTCGTCGGATTTCCCCGGATGTGATTGTTCACCTCGCGGCCCAGGCGAGGGTCGAACCTTCCCTTGTGGACCCAGTCGGGACATACCGGGATAACGTCGTTGCCACGGTCAATCTGATCGATGCTGCCCTTCAACTCGGAGCAGGCCTTCGTAGGTTTGTCTACGCGTCGTCCGAGACCGTCTATGGCCCAGCGGTCACCTATCCTACGCCGGAGATCATTTCTCCGAACCCTCAGTCGCCATACGCAGCGTCGAAAGCGGCGTCGGAGCTGCTGGTGCGAAGCTCCCTTGATGGCCGCGCGCTCATCGTTCGCAGCGGGATGGGGTACGGTCCTCGGAGTGACCCGAGGGCACAAGTTGTCGCGAGATTCGTGCAGCGAGCTCTCCACAATGAGCCTCTCATGTTCCCCGCGGGGCCGGTCCAAGGAGGGCACCCGACCCGGGACCTCAATTTCGTCACCAACTTCGTTGATGGAGTCCGACTGGCGCTCGACGCTGGCGTCTCGGGGACATTCAACATCGCGAGCGGCCGTGAACTTTCGATTCTCGACCTTGCTCAGGAGGTGATCCGTAAGGTTGGGTCAGGGCGGATCGAGTTCGATCCGTCATGGAACTATCGCCGAGGAGAGGAAAGACTACGGACTTGGCTGGACATCACCAAGGCGAAGGATGCGTTCGGGTACCGCCCTCGCGTCGACCTCGACGAGGGGCTCGAACGGACGATTCGATGGATGCGGGGCCGGTTACCGGGATGACGCGGTCCGTCGCAATCGTAGTTCCCACTAGTCAGCCAGAAAGAGGGCCTGTCCTTCACGAGGGATGAAGGGTGGAGCGCGTGGGTGGTGGGCGTCGACACTATGGGGCCTGGACCCCGTCGCTAGTCTGCCCGCCGTCGACCCGCTGTCTTGGGGTTCGCCCCCGAAGAGGAGTTTGTCGGGTTCTGCCCGCACGCTCCACCCTGACCACCACCGTGGAGGAG
>JASHZW010000098.1 GCA_030042335.1 Nitrososphaerales archaeon | reverse complement strand
TGTTCAAGAAGTGCCTGGGGTTCACCGGGTTGGCTCAGGAACCGAGCGTCGCTCTGCTGCACCTCATCAGCAGGAGTCCCGACTTCGAACCAAAGTTCCCTCTGAGGGAGAAGAACTACGACCAGGCGTACGAGTTCCTCGAGGCGAACCGTCCTTCGCTCATAACGAGGCTTGACTCCAGGACCTACCTGGAGTTGGACGAGCTCCTGCAGGACATGTGCACGGTCATGGTCATAGACGCCTGGATCAACGAGATGAAGGAGGATACGATCCTGGAGAGGCTGGGCGTGGAGCCGGGCGACCTCCACAGGGCGGTGGACAGCGCAGATTGGCTCCTCTACTGTCTTGCGGAGCTCGCGCGGCTGTTCGAGAAGAGGGACATCCAGAAGGAGACGGAGTTCCTCCGGAAGAGGGTAATCAGCGGCATCAAGGCTGAGCTGGTGGAACTGACGAAGCTCGATGGCGTCGGAAGGGCCAGGGCGCGGTCGCTCTACTCGGCAGGCTTCACGAACCTCAGGTCGATAAGGGAAGCGAGCGTCGACAAGCTAGCTCTAGTCGACAAGATAGGGCCATCGACAGCGAACAAGATCAAGGAGCAGGTCTCCCGATGAGGACGAACGGGTTCGCCGTCTTCAGGGGCTCCGATTCGCGGGGGGCGGCGGAGGCCGCGGCGGCGAAGATGGAGAGAAGGGGAACGAAGGTCACTCTTGGACCGGGCTCGCTGATGCAGGGCACAGTCAATCCTAGTGGGTTCGGAGGGTACGTCCTTGTCTTCTCCGACGATAAAGAGAAGGAGTTCCCCATAGTCCATGGGTTTCTCGACGAGACTTCGGTAGAGAGCGGGCACTCCGGAGAGTTCGCCTTCGTCGAAAACAACCCAAGAGGGGATGGTCTGGTCGCGTCGCGGGATGCCCTCGGCACGAGACCACTTTACGTGAACCAATCGGGTTCATGTGTCGCGAGCGACCACCGGGCCTTCAGCGAGACTCCAAAGCTCCTGCCCGGCGGTGCGACGCTGGACATGGGTTCGCTCAAGGTCACTCGCTCGAGGCTCCCTCTTTCGAAGAAAGGGCGCAGCCTCGACGAGTGTGCCGAGCAGCTCTCCAATCTGCTAATCGAAGCCGTGGCAAAGAGGGTGAGAGGGCGGGACAAGGTCGCCGTGTCCTTCTCCGGCGGACTGGACAGCTCGCTGCTCGCCCTGCTCGCCTCAAGGCACGCCAAGGTGGTCCTCTGCGGCGTCTTCTCCCCGGGCTCACGCGACGAGACACAGGTCAGGACCGCTGCGGAAGCGCTGGGGCTCGACCTTGTGATGGTCGAGATGGACTCTAAAGGTGTCTCCAGGGAGCTCGGCATCCTTGATCTGCCGTTCGAGCCGACACCCATGGACAGGGCACTCTGGTGTATCTACTCAGCGAGCGCGAGAGAGGCTGGCGAGCAGGGAGCGGAGCTAATCATGCTTGGGCAGCTCGCCGACGAGCTCTTCGGCGGCTACATGAAGTACGCCGAGATGGCAAGGGAGGATGAGAGGGCCGCGGCTGCGATGATGAAGGCCGATGTGATCGCCAGCGGAAACGTGGCATTCGTGCGCGATGAGGCGGCGTGTGCCCGCTTCTGCGAAGTCAGGTTCCCTTATGCGGACGAGAAGGTCGCGTCCTTCGGCTTGGCTCTACCCGTGAGGTACAAGATCTCGGAAGGGGAGAGGAAGGTTGTGCTTCGGAGGGCGGCTTCGATGCTAGGACTGCCGGAAAGCTTGGTCAGCGCGCCGAAGAAGGCGGCCCAGTACAGTTCGGGCGTCGCCAAGCTCGTCGAGTGAGAGGTGTGCACCAAGTCTACCAGCCGTCGGAGGACACGTCGACTCTAGCTAGGGCCCTCCGTGATTACACAGGGGAGTCGTGTCTGGAGATGGGTTTCGGGAGCGGCGCCATCCTTGACACACTTGTCCCGAGGTTCAGGACAGTCGTGGGTACGGACATCCTCTCCGTGGCCCAGGCTGCCGCCGCAAAAGGCGGGGCGGAAGTCGTCCTTGCCGACAGGGCCACGTGTTTCCGCGACAAAAGCTTCGACCTCGTCACATTCAACCCTCCCTATCTACCCTCGGAGAGAATCGAAGACACCACCGTGGACGGTGGCAAGGGAGGGATCCAAATACCCCTGTCGTTCCTAGACGAGGCACTGAGGGTCGTCAAGCAGCAGGGAAAGGTAGTCCTCTTGCTCTCTGACGAAGGAGACGTAGACGGGTTCAGAGAGTTCTGTGCGGGGAAGGGCCTCGCGGTTCGTCAGATAGCGAGGACAGGCGTCTTCTTCGAGAACTTGCTCGTCTTCGAGATACGCAGGGCGTAGACCGGCGGCTACTTCAGGCCCATGCTGGTGATTAGCGCACCGGAGTTCGCGTCGAAGACGAGCACGATGCGTTCACCCTTGTGGTCGTACCTGGCGAACCAGATAGGTGCGTGAAGCAGCTCCGCGTCCCCCACGTCCATGTCGGTGTGCATCTGCTGTATCATGTGGTACTTGTCGTGAGCCTTCTGGGACTGGGCCTGATCCACGAACGTCTTGGCCTGGGCCTTTGCGTCCTCCTCGCCGACGTCGCCGTTGAGAACCGGTATACCCTTGGGTATCTTCGAGACATCGAAGATTGTCCGCTCGGTGAGCGAGAAGACGTAGTCCTTCGGCTGGTACTCGGTGAGGGCCTTCAGGGCGACGACCGGGAAGTTGTAGTTGTTGTCCATCTGCTCCGCCTTCCTTGCACCTCCACCACCTCCCATCATCCCTCCGCCCATGAACATGCCGAGCTTGGCCGTGCCCAGGCTCAGGTGCAGCGGTGGCAGCTGCGGAGACCATGACCTCCTCGGGCGGAACCCTCCACCCCCGCCTCCCCCGAAGCCGCCGCCCATCCCGCCGATGATGACGCCCATCAGGGCGGCCGTCGTGGCGGTCTGTGCCGTCTGCTGCATCATATTCGCGGCTACTATCGAGGTACGCGCCGAGACAGGGACTATCCAGTAGGGCACCATCGACAAGGTCATCTCCTGCAGGGTCGACTGCTCCTGCAGATGTCTGTGGAGGAAGCCCTTGTCCATCAGGTCGTGGATCTTGAGTATCATCGGGTCCTTGTCAGGGTACTTGATCGGGAGCATCGTCTGCTTCTGTATGCTCGTCCACCCGGCGTCACCCAGAGTGACGGCGCTGCCACAGTATTCGCACGTGATGACCATCTCGCCGAACTTTGGCGAGAGAGGTGCCCCGCAGTTGGGGCATTTCATCGACGTCGCTCCCAGGGGTGCGATGACCGGCGCCTTGGGTGCTGACTGGCCCTGGGGCGCGGCCTTGTTCCCGCCGGAAGGGCCCTGTGCCGGGAGAGGAGCACCGCACTTCATACAGAATTCTGCGCCGTCAGGATTCTGCGCGCCGCACTTTGGACAGTTGACCAAGTTGAACACCTACATCGGTTTGCCGCAGTTGGGGCAGAACTTCGAGCCTGCGGCTACCTGCGCCCCACAGTTGGGACAAGCCTTCGTGGCCGCCTGGGCCGGGGCTGCGGGTGCCTGCTGTGTGACCGCAGCGCCGCAGTTCGGACAGAATTTCTGTCCCGGCTGGAGAGCAGTCCCGCACTGCGCACACACTTGTGTCTGGGCCTTGGGCGCCTGCTGCAACGACGCGCCACAGTTGGGGCAGAAGGTGGCCGTAGCCGCCACAAGTGAGCCGCAGTTGGGGCACGACCTCGTCGGTGGGCCACCCATCATCCCTTGGGCCATCTGTCCGCCGAACGCGTAACCCATGCCTGCACCCGCGCCGATTCCTACGCCGAGACCGGCACCGATGCCAGCCGTCCCGGATGGGTTGGAAGCGGCGTCCGTCATGGCCTGTCCGGCCTGGTACTGCATGTAGTTGACGCCCAGCACCTGTATCTGCGAGCGGGTGTCGATAGCCTTCTGCACCTCGTCGGGGAGGCTTATCGTGAGGCCCGAGATCTTGTTTATCTCGACGCCGTACTGCCCGAAGTTGTCAGGGGCCGTGGCGAGGATGGCCTGTTCTATGTTCGTCAGGCTGGCGGCAAGGTCCGTGACCTTCATCCCCTGGGCCTTCATCTTCCCTAGGGCATTGTAGACGATGATGACCATCTGTTCCTTCAGCCTAGACTCGACGTCATCCGAGGTCTCTGCGTTGAACGTGCCCACAAACTGATTGATGAAGTTCTCCGGTTGGGAGACCCTCCACCTATACTCCCCGAAGACCCTGAGGTTGACTATACCGAACGTAGGGTCGGTGAACTGGTAGGGCTGCGTGCTCCCGAACTTCCCGTCGAGGAACCTCTTCTGGAGGTAGTAGACCTCGGCCTGCTGCTGGACCCCCGTGAAGTACTTCAGGAGGTTCCCGACTATCGGCGCGTTGATGTCGGTTAGCGCGTACCTGTTTGGCTGGTCGAAGTAGGTGAGGACCTTCCCGTCCCTGTAGAAGACGGCTATCTCATCCTCCCTCACCACGATGTTGTCGTTGAGCCTGATGTCACGGGGAACCTTCCACATCACGTTGTTCTGCTTGTACTGGTCCTCCCAGTTGATCGTCGTCGAACCAATAACGCTCCCACCGGTAGCGGGGATGCTGCCACTGGAGCTCGAACTCTTCCCGAATAATCCGCACATGCTACTCTATCACTGCCCCTTGACCAATATATTCTCTACGGCTTCCATCCGGACCGACCAGTTCAGTTTGAACTGAGCCTCGGCGCTGCTGATGGCGGAGACCTTGGTAAGTATCGAGGCTGGAGCTGTCGGATCATAGATAAGGTTCTGGGGAGAGGTGGCGTCGAGTAGCTGGACAGCCGAATTCACAAAGTTGTAGTCGTACTCGTAGAGCTTGTTGAGCTGGGGTTCGTTGACGCTTATCGAAGCCACGAAGCCCGAGTAGCCCTGCTGGGCGTGCCTCACCTGTCCGCTCAGCCCCTGCAGCTCGAAGATGAGAGAGCCCACGTTCGAGAGGTTGGTGAAATCGCCAGCGGCGACCATCTGCTTCCGCAGGGTCTCGAGGTTGGCCTTGGCCAGGTCGAGCTTATCGGCGACTTGGTTTCGAAGCATGTCGTCTGCCACGCGGATGTCCTCCCTGTTCCTGTAGCCGCGGAGACCCGGGACTAGAAGCTCCAGCTTCTTCTGGAATCCCCTGCTCTGATCGACCTGCTGTCTGATGTCAGGGTCGCTGCTACCGGTCTGAGCGGTGGTGTCCCCAGATGCGTTCGTTTGCGACATGTTGTCTTGAGACAATTTTCATCTATCCTTGAGGCGAAAAAACCGCCAAGCCCTCTTATTAAAATCTCACGTATCCGAGATTCTGTCTTCGAAGATGATTTATCAACAGGCCATTCTTACCAGAAGGTATGGTCCTCGGACGGGGCGGACCCGCGTTCTTGGAGCCGCTTTCGACACTCTCAGGTGGAACAGCGACGGTCTCGGTGAGTGGATATCCCGTCGTCTCCATAGATGCCGGGAAGAGGGAGGTCGGTGTGGAGGTCAACGGGGTCAGGGAAGTCGGACTCTCTCTCAGACGCCTGACGGCTGTGCATCAAGGCGATGGCATTCTGCGTGCATCAGAGTCGGTGGCGAAAGACCTCTCGAATCTAGGGTGGAGACTCACCCTCTACGAAGGGGGGAACGAGGTCCTCAGCATGGGACGGGGCGTCTCCCGCCTGACCGGTCACATATCCGTGAACCCATTCAGGCTAAAGAAACTGATAGACGCTCTGCGGTAGCGCTAAGGGCGAGACATCAGCGCGATGTTTCTGTCGGAGGAAGCCTTTCTCTCGTCTTCCGTGAGGTCTCTAACGTGCGCGGTAACGGTGACGATGCCATTGATCTCGACGCTTAGTCTCGTATTGGGAAGGTCGACCCTCAGGTTTTGGAGGCTGATGTCGAGCTGCGAATGCTTATCCGCCAACGTTTCGAGGACACCTTCGAAGAGCCCTCCGCCTCTGGTTGTATCTTTATCGGGCATGTTAGTATTGGGGCGGTTGGTTCTATTTACGTGTTCGCGCCGTAGAATTCGCGGGCTAGTTTCGGGAGCGGCTCGAAAACCGAACTGCCAGGCGAGAAGCTCCGAATGTCGTGCTCCAGAAGTACTTATGAATAGTCCTTCGGAAGAAAGGCGCGGGTATGGACGAGCTCGTTATGGTTCCGGGGGCCTGGCTTGGCGCCTGGGTATGGAAGAAGGTCATCCCGTCGCTTGAGGAGAACGGGTGCAAGGTCTACCCGGTGACACTGACAGGCATGGGCGAACGTGTCCACCTTGCCTCGGAAGGCTTCGGTATCGAGACCCCAATCGAGGACGTCATCAATGTAATCAAGTACAACGACCTCGATGATGTCGTACTGGTGGGGCACAGTTTCGCAGGGAAGGTCGCCGCGGCGGTGGCTGACCGCCTTCCAGGCAAGGTCAGGTTGATCGTCTACTTGGACGCATTTCGGCCCGCGAAGGGCGTAAGAACGCCCCAGGGGGGTTTCTCCGATGAGTACCCTCTCGACGGCTGGAGGTTCCCGTTCGGCACGCACATCCTGGAGGCCATAGGGAAAGATGTTGTCGGCGAGGACCGGGAATGGATGCTCTCAAAGGCTACCCCTTGGCCGAAGAGGTACGCGAACGAGCCTGTGGCACTGTCCGAGAACTTCGACAGGGTCAGGAGCGCCTACATCTTCTGTACGGAAGGTAGCGACGACATCGAACAGATCAAGAAAGAGAAGCTCGATGGACCGAGCCGGATAATCGACTCTGGCCACTTCCCCATGGTGACCAAGCCGATGGACCTTACCAACGATATTCTATACCTGATAAGATAGGAGTGGTGCAGCTATAGTCGAGGAGGACGCTCGTCGACCCTTCCGAGAGTGAGAGTGGATGTCTGAGTCCAAAGCATCAGTTCCGCGTCCCCGGGTGCAGGGCCTCTCCGACCTAATATTTGGGCTTGCGCTTTCGATCGGCGCCATCGAACTCGTCGCAAGCTCGAGCAACATTTCTTCGCTGACCAACGGGAAGATAGAGCTCGCGGTGGCGGGCTACACCTAGTCGACGGGTATGGCGGCTCGATTTAGGGCCAGCCTCTCGAAGCTCCGCTCGAGGAGTTCCCGGCATGCTTCCTCCGTGCCGAGTGCTTCGAGCGTTTCGGACGCCGGGCATTCACCGGAAGAGGCTTCTGCGAGCAACCTCAGGCCGGCAGTCCTAAGCTCCTGGTCTCCTCTTAGGGACGAGTCCTGGAACAGACAGATGGCATACAGAGACGCGTACAGCCTCCCTCGAAGGTCATCTGAAAACTCCGTGGATAGGTCGTCAGCCTCCTCCCTGAGACGGTCCATCTCAGCGCTCACCCTGCCCTCCGATTCCGTAGTTATCACGTCTATCGGGTTCGCCTCTTTGGGGACTTCGGCGAAAGACTCCAAGAGGACCAGTCTTGGGTTCTCTCGTAATCTCATCATCAAAGAGTATGCTTCGCTCTTGGC
>JASHZW010000097.1 GCA_030042335.1 Nitrososphaerales archaeon | reverse complement strand
CCCACGGACGGTACAACAATGCCTTTCGTCACAGAAGTAATCGGCATGCGGTTATCTTCACGTCGCCTCCCGAGGACGAGCTCGCTACCCTACTAAGCAGCCGGCTATCGAGATACTTGAAGTCGGCCAGCCTGATTTGTTCGGTGAGGAGTGGCTCGCTCTCCACATTGGAGTTGGTGTCGAGGGGTCTGGTCTTGGCTCTCAGCTTGGGCCGCCGCGCCGGAGTCGATGTTGCGAGGCCACATCATGCCCGTGAGGCTGCGGGCCTCTACAACTGGCTCCCAAGGCGGAGCCCCATTGGGAGGGAAGGGGTACCTTCCCATCCCGACTGACTTATCGTACCTCTCGGCGGTCTGAAGACCGATAGAACGCGACGCGATTGCTTGCGCCATCTCTTATATCGCAGAGTGCTGCGGCGGCTTTGGGCTGACCATGCCGAAGTGTGAGTTTGCGGAAGTCGGGACCCACCTGAAGGTTGCGGATTTGCAGAGGTCGCTCGAGTTCTACGAGTCGATTGGCTTTGAGCCCACGTTCGCGTTCGGTGATCAGACGTGGCTAGCCCGGTTCCCGGGCCTGGAACTTGGCAAGACTAAACTTCCATACCAGTACTATCGTGGCGTAGAGTTGCGTGTCCCGGGACATCATGAGTGGACGCGAATCGAGCTAGGAGAAGGCCATCCCTCTGTTCGCAAGGAGGTCTTCAAAGAGCGCATTCCGAGTCCGAAAGTGTCTTGGATGTTGAAGGTGAAGTCTCTGTTGCCACTCCTTCAGAACCGGTTGGTCACGGGCGCACTGAAGTTCCCCATAAGGAGATACGCCTGGTCTGCAATCGAGGTGGCTGTTCGGGATCCTGACGGCTTCGTGCTCGTGTTCATCTTCCAGTCCTTCGATCCGAAGGTCCTCGACAGGGAGCAGGCGGCAATCGAGAAGCTAGGGTACAAGGTCGAAACCATCGGCGACGGCAAGCAGTTCAGAGACTAGCCCGGCCTGGTCTGCCAGCGGCGGGGGGGGTCAGGGCTTCCGCGGTGTGCGAGCTAGATTATGGGAGGCCGGAGCCGGGAAGATACGCGGGCTAAGAGAAGGCGAAGCCCGCGTGGGCGTAGGGCGCGCTCGATTGTGAACCACCTGCTCAACGTTCCGGGGGCGCCAGGGAGCCGGGTCTTTCTCTTCCGAGGGAAGCGAGGCACGACTGTGCTTACGCTTGTTGTCGGAAGACTCGCCCGCGTACGCAGTCCGCTGGTGCGAATCCACTCACGCTGCGACTACGGAGAGGCTCTCCACTCTCTCGACTGTGACTGTTCCGGCCAGTTGGCCAAGGCGATGGCCAAGATTGCGAGGGAAAGGGTGGGAGTTCTTGTCTACCTCGACCAAGAGGGTAGAGGCCATGGCCTTGAGATTAAGGGCCGGGCATTACAGCTCAAGGACCACTTTCACTGGGATACCGAGAAGGCCTTCCGCAGGATGAAACTCAAGTCTGATATTCGAGAGTATGATGATGCGGTTCGCATCCTAAACTCCTTGGGCGTCCGAAGCGCACGAATCCTAACTAACAATCCGAAGAAGATCGAAGCGCTTGAGCGGGCCGGAATCAAGACTACTCGCGTGCCGCTCACCGTCGCACCCAACGAGTTCAATATAGACTACCTGCGGGCCAAGCGTGACAAGTTTGGCCAGTGGCTAGGCCGGCTAAGGCTCGCACGAGCCGGAAAGTCTTCTCTCACTGGGGCCGAGTTGAGCGCGAGAGTGAGAGCCCCGGGCTAGGTCGTCATTTTGACGCGCGTTGTTGTGCTGGGCGCCGCAGTCATGGATCTCGTCTTCCGGACGGATGAGTTACCAGATTGGAACCAGAACCTTGCTACTCAGGCTAAGGACTTCGAGCTGAGGCCAGGGGGAAAGGGGCTAAACCAAGCCGTCGCCGCAGCAAGGTATGACAAAGGGGCGGACGTTTACCTCGTTTCAATCGTAGGAAACGACGCCTTTGGGGGTCAGATACTTGACACACTTAGAAAGGAGCGAGTGTCGGCAGATTACGTGGAGAAGCTAGATGACCCACAAGTGCGAACTCCCGCGGTGGGGGTCTTCCTGAACAACTCTGGCGAGGCTGCCTACCTCGGATCGAAAGGAAAGGCGACCCCAGACCCATTCATCTCCAACCTCGTGGAGAGGGCGAAAGGCCTCATTCGCGACGCGGATCTGCTCCTAGTGACACTCGAAGTACCTGTTCAGGCGGCCATTTCGGCACTATCCTATCTAAGTGACGAACGTTACAGCGTTTTGAATCCTGCACCCCCCATCGAACGCAGAGACTACCATGCCGGCGAGGTCGACCGCCTCCTCAGTTCTTCGAAGTACATTATCCCTAATGAATGGGAGGCAGCTAGGCTCTTCCCGACTGCCAGAAGGGGACGAGGTCGGAGGGGCCCAAAGCGTCTCGCCGAGGACATAAGCGAAAAGAGCCAGGGCGTCGCAATCGTTACATGCGCGGAAAGGGGAGCATGGGTTTCCATTCGTGGCGAGACGGCAGAGCGATTTCCGACGCGGGGAGTTATCGCGCCCCCGTCGACGGTCGGTGCCAGCGACGCTTTCTGTGCGGCTCTTGGAATGGCGTTGATGATTCCTGGAACGGTCTATGACCCAAACCTCGACCCGTACAAGGCGATTCAGATCGCGAATCTCGCCGCTAGGTGGGTCGTCCTCAACAAGGGAGGGTTCCAAGCAATGCCCGACGACACGGAGATTCGAAAGATTATCGCTGATGTCGAGACAAGGAAGGCCAGGAGGGCGAGCTGACCGGCACGACCGGCCCCGCCCGAAGGCGGTCGTCTTCGATTTCGATGACACACTCCTCGCAACGTTCAACAGTCGACGACAAGTTCTTATCAGGACAGCATCGGAGTTCGGGTTCGAGCTCTCTTCGAGCAAGATAGCGGCGGAGTGGGGCCGCCCCTTCGAGAGCCTTATTGCGCATCTTGTGCCGGAAGTTCCATTCAGGTCCTTCTATGAGGCGTACAAGCGGAATCTTATGCGGACAGCGCCTGAGGTACTCGACGGTGCCCACGGCTTGCTCTCGAAACTAAGACGTGAGAACATCCCCTGCTACGTCGTTACTTCCGGAGACTACTTTCTTGCCCGGCACGACCTAAGGGCTGCTGGTCTCTGGAAATACATCAATCGTCTCTGGAGTTCCAGTCACTCGAGGGCTCACAAACCCGATCCTCGAGTCATGGACGGGGTTCGGACGGTCTTCAGGCGGGCCGGCTGGTCCCCTGACGAGATCGTATCGGTTGGTGACAGCCTCCGCGATATGAGGGTGGCCGTTGCAAATGGGTTCGTCTTCTATGCTGTCGTTACCGGGCGCGAGAAGGCGCAGGACTTTGTAAGGGGGGGCCTTCCTCACGCACATATACTCAAGTCCCTTCGGGAGTTCCCCGTCTAGGGTTCGACATCTGCATCCAATAAGGCCGCAGTGGGATGAAGAGCCCTCACCAGAGCGAGACCCGCATCTGTGGGTGTCGGCTGCTTTTCACCCGTCGCTCGTTGGGCCGCGGCCCCCTTGGCCGCCAACCCTCTACTCACAAGGTCCGCAGTCAAGCCTGAACGAGCCGACACGGAAAGGACTTCCCTTCGGCGAGGCGCGCCTAGGGACCTACGTTCGAGCCGGGTCTTCCCCCGATAGTCATAGCCCCCGTGTGGGTGTATCAACTCCTCAAGGACGCGTAGGGCTTCGCCGGTCATTCTGTAAGCGGACGCCCCGAGCCTAGCCGCCTCGACCTGCGTCAGGAGCTGAGCTTTGGCAAGGGATCCGATCGCTGACCGGACGTACGGCTCCCCGGTCAAGCGGCTGTACCACCAGGCTCCCCCTATCCAACCGTGGAGGGCAGACAACGCCTCACCTGTTGATGACGGGGGCAAGTCGGGTTTCCTGGCCGACAACCAAGAAGCGATGCAACGCAAGAACTCTCGCTCCTCGCTGGCCCTCGTGCGAAGCAATTCTCTGGCGGGATAGGGACGACCGAGCAGGTTGACAGTGAGGACTGCTTCCCGTAGCTCTTGCTCGTCTGTTATTCCTACGTAGGGTACCTTCCCGTACAGCATCTCATATATGACCATGCCCACGGAGTGCAGGTCAAGCTGAAAGGTCTCACGCTTCCTTCCGACCCAGTCAGGCCAAGCATACCTCAATGTTCCGAGAAACTCGCCGGACTTGGTCAGAACAGTCCCATCGAGGACCTTAACGACTCCAAAGTCGAGCAGTTTCAAATAGGGCCGCTCACCGTTACTGCACGGGACGATGTTATCGGGCTTAACATCTCGATGAATGAGCGATTCATGACGCGTCGACTGCATCCCACCATGGGAGTGTAACTCAGCTAACGCCTCGAGCAAATCCATCGTGAACCACCTGATTGTGGCCGTTGCTAGCCCCCCAGCGCCTGCACTCCGAATGTACTTGGAGAGATTGTCTTCCGATAGCAGTTCCATCACTATTCCAACCGTGGGTGGTTTCCGGTCGACGTCGAGAAGCACGCGGTAAACCCTGGCCAAGTTCTTGTGGCGAATCTTTGAGAAGATTTCCGCTTCTCGAACTATTCGCC
>JASHZW010000096.1 GCA_030042335.1 Nitrososphaerales archaeon | reverse complement strand
TTGATTCGTTGATGGATGAGGTTCTGAGGAACAAATCCGAGTTCGCAAGGGAGGAAATCATGAGTATGATCGAGGAGAAGAAGCGGACCGTGGGTGCGGGTTTCCTCACAGATCAAGGGGCCCTCTTTCTCATAGCCGGGGAGCTCGGTGTCCAGCTGCAGCACATGACCACCACCGACCTTACAATCAAGGACCTCTATGTCGGTGCGAATGATATCACGATAGTCGCGAGGGTCTTGGCCATCTACCCTGTTTCGGAGTACAAGAAGAAAGACGGGGGAACAGGCAGGTACAGGCGGCTCGTCCTCTTCGACCGGAGTGGTATGTCGAAGCTCACGATATGGGACGATAATCCCGAGGCGATAAAGCTGACTGAGATATCTGTAGACACCCCTGTAAGGGTGCTGAACGGCTATGTCAGACAGGGACTCGACGGGAGGTCGAACCTGAATCTGGGGAGGAAGGGAAAGATTGAGGTCTTGAAGGAGGAGAGGCTCGTTTTGAGGATGCCACCGCTTTCGAGCCTGTCGAGAACCCTTCTTGAAATCGGTGGACTGCAGGAGCTCGTTGTAGTAAAAGGCATAGTACTTAGTGGGAGCAGGAGTTCCACCTTCACGAGACAAGACGGCTCAGGTGGCTCCTTGACGCAGTTCGACTTGGGCGATTTGTCCGCGAAGGAGAAGATGAGGGTAGTCATCTGGAATGCCGTCGACGTGGACGCCAAGCTTGGTCAGAGAGTTCTGGTCACGAATCTTAGGTTGAAGACGAGTATGAATGGTGGACATGAATTGCACGGAGACAGCGGGAGTTCAGTGAGGATCTGGGATGAAAAGTAGCGCGCTTAGCTCTGGTTCTTCGGCCTTCTGAGTACTTCGTATTCGTACACGAAGATTATTGCGACAGTGATAACGAACAGAGTTATCATGGTCTCGCTAAGGAAATTGTAGTAACTGGTAGTGCTCAGAAACGGAATCATGTACTATTGCGCCCGTCCACTGCCCGTGGGTATAAGGTTTCTGAAGTGCCGGGGGCGGGATTCTCGTCGATTCCTTCTTTTCGAGCCCGCGACCTCCGGATATCGCATCTCGCTTGGGATTATGAGTTTCGCCCACCTAAGGGTCGTGCCCGGCGCAATAAGCCAAGCTATGCTACCCCGGCACGTGCCAGCCGGCGTTGTATTGTCTTTTAAATCAGTCTATAGCCATTCGCGGGTGTCGTGGAGGTGACGAGATCCGCACAGGTAGTTGCCCAAACACCAAACACTAAAAAATCGCATATATTGGCGTCTGTCCACCTCGCCTCGGTAGCTCAGCCTGGTAGAGCACTGCCTTGGTAATGAATCCAAACAGGCAGGGGTCCCGGGATCAAATCCCGGCCGAGGCTCTCCTATCGCAATGGGAACATTTCTTCTGTGCCAAGTCTGCGGTTCGAGTCACTAGTTCCAAGACTAGATGGTCGTAATTTTTATCCGTAAGGATTAGTCGAGAATAGCCCAGTCGTTGGAACGATTCGCCGAAATGAGTTCGAGATGGAAAACGACACCTTTCCAGTCAGCGACGGGCATATTGAACTTCTACGTCAATCGTGGGCAGGAATCTACTGGAAGAAAGAAGAAGATTCTTGAACAGGTCCAAGGGCGAACTAAGGAGATTCTATAGCAAGTGAGGGCTTCGATGGAATGAAATTTACAGCCTCATATTACCAGATTACTTTAAAACCACTTTTCCGAGCGAAGCGACATCCGCGGGGGTCGCCCAGCCTGGTCAACGGCGCGAGGCTCAGGACCTCGTCCCTTAGGGGTTCGTGGGTTCGAATCCCACCCCCCGCACTATAGTCCACTAGTGATGGAAATGCCTGACTGCGTCAACCTGTACTTACCCGGTTCCCCGAACGGTTGTACCTCGAACTCGATTATGTCTAGGGCCATCAGCTCGCGCAGTTCCCAGAACACAACCCATTGAGAGGCCGTCTCCAAGAGCAAGTCTATCTCTGCGTTCGAGAGTCCGGTAGGCGTGTCCCTAAGGGCCTTCAGTATCCGGCCGACCCGAGGTGTCATGAGCTTGGTCAGCTCGTCTCTCTGGCCGTCCTTTGGTAACATCCAGACCCCTTTCATCTGGAGACAGGATAATCCGCGCATTGATAAGATTTCGACGTGATTGAAAGGGTTTAACGATTGTATCAATTGTTTTACGTTTAGTCGGTGAAATCGCTTCCGTCGCAATCTCCTGTTTGGTCTTCGATGGAAGTAGTTACCCAATATGTTGACCGCAAAACAGAGCTTGAGGGGCACATTGCAGCACTGGAAGCAGAACAGGCATCCCTAATCAGTGACATCTCAGCCCTGAAGGAAAAGTTGACGACGCTGGAGATGGAAAGACACGCGTCTTCCCTAACCAGCGAAGTCGAGGCACTTCGGACGGAGAAGGCTGTGCTGGAGGAGAAAATCTCTTCCTATTCAGTCGAATCCGTAGCGAGCGAAGGCTACCAAGTTTAACGGAACTTGGACGCTTTCTCCTCGAGCTCTCCCTTCTCTTTTCTCAGATAGGAGACCTGGTTCTCGAGCGCATGTAGCTTCACTTCCAGCTGCTTCATTTGGAATTCTTTTTCCCGACTCTTGAGGAGGTCTTGGAGTTCCTCTTGGTTTCTCTTGAGCCCTTCTATCGTCCGCTCTAGGTCCTCATTGTTCTTCCTCAGGTCCTTGACGTCGCCCTGTATCTTCTTCAGCTGATCCTCGGCAACCATGAGGTACTTCTGCCGGCTGATGATGATCGGGAACTTCGAGCCGCACTTCGGACACTGATACATGCCGACCTTCCGCTGGGTCAGACCCCTTTCACCCTCTGCAGGCTCTACGATTACGGAGAAGACCTTCGTGGGTGTGTCGGCGGAGGTTCCGCAGTTGGGGCAGACCGGCAACTATAGTCGTCGCTACATGGAAGCTTGTTAAGTGTTGCTACTCACGTATGGATTCGAGTTCAGATACCGCAGACCAGAGAGTGACGCGGGCGAAGGATGGCATGTTGGGATCCTGTGCCACCTCGTCGAGCATGCTAATTGCATTCGCCGCCCTGACGGCGACGCTCAACTTTGTGTCCTGGAGAACAGTTACGGAGTCTTTCACAATTTTCCGTATGTTCCTCGGAGTGATGTTGGAATCGGCTATCTGCTGGAGACTGGCGGATGCCTTGACAAGCTTACCATCATTCTCTTGCTGCTTTTTTGATTTGCTGCTCAAATTATGAACACCTGTGGCCAAGGTTGAGTTCTTCAGGCTCCCTTGGGAGGCATATTTGGCTTTCCCTTCCTCTGTTCTGGGCCCTAATGATTAATTAGGCTGTGACAGGTAAAAGGTGTCTGGATGAGCAAGTCCCGGGAGAAGATGCAGCTCACGGTGGAGCTGATGAGACGTGGCGCGGTTATGATGAAAGAACCCTGTCCGATTGACAACGGGGTTCAGCTAAGATACAAGGGTAAAGTCCTCTGCACCACCCATGACGACCTTGACGCCATCCTGTCGAGCAAAGAGATTACGTATGCTGATGTCGCTTTGAGTCTCAAGGACCTGATAGTGGTCAAGCTGAAGGAGAACGCTGCGCTTCTGGAGAACGAGAAAGACCCAAAGAAACAGAGCGAGATAGTCTCGCTCATCGCCGATTGCGTGGACCTGATGAGTAAGCTCGAGGCATTGCAAAAGACTTAAGATTCCAGTGTAGGTTTGGTTGATGTGGTCCTGAGAATCGGGCAGAAGGTCCCGGACTTTGGTCTCTTCGACTCTGAAGGGAAGGAAAGAAAGCTTTCGGAGTTCACCCAGAAAGGATCTGTGACCGTGCTCTTCTTCCCCTTCGCATTCTCGGGCGTATGTGATAGGGAGATGTGTGTATTCAGGGATAGCGTGGCAGGGGCCGCACAGCGTGTGGGGAGCGTCGTCGGCATAAGCACGGATAGCATTTTCACCCTGAAGGTATTCGCCGAGACCTACAATCTAGGGTTCCCCCTGCTGAGCGACTACAACAAGAAGGTCATCAAGGCTTTCGATGTCGTTCAGGACCCTTGGGTCGGGTTCGGCTACAGAGGGGTGGCGAAGCGGGCTGCATTCGTAATCGACCGCAAAGGAGCATTGCGCTACCGCTGGACTAGCAACGATCCTGGCCAAGAACCTCCTTATGATGAAATCAGGACCATGGTAGCGAAACTGAACTAGAAAAATTGGTTTTTATAGAGGTCGGAGGACGAAAGAAGCTGATGTCCCAAGAGGTCAAGGAAATCAAACCTGTCGTTGCCATCACCGAGGAGGCGGCGCGGGAACTCAATATCTACCTCGAGAAGCAGGGCAAGTCAGGGGCAGGGCTGCGGGTCTTCGTGTCGGCGGGAGGCTGCTCAGGTCTTTCCTATGGTATGGTGCCCGAGGACAAGTCAAATGACGACGACTACGTCATTGTCCAATATGGCGCGAAGCTGATAGTGGACAAGTC
>JASHZW010000012.1 GCA_030042335.1 Nitrososphaerales archaeon | reverse complement strand
CCTCCTACGGCTCTTGAGCCACGCCGTCCTCGCAGGGTGTGAGACTTCGTCCTGTCCGACCTCAGAGGCACGCTTGATCGTATAGGCGGCATTCGAGAAGAGATACGCCATGAGCAGAAGTACCGCCGGAGGGGACATGCCCATCAGGACGACAGATGTGCCCGCTATACTGGCGGTTCCGAGCGATAGGAGATGTCCACCATAGACGAGTTCATAGTACAGCGACCTCAGTCTCAATCGGCGGCCCCCACGACATCTCCAGTCGCCTGCTCGGGGAGGTTGTAGAGCCTCCACCCCCTCTTCTTGTCGAACATCTCGTCGGGGATTCCCAGGGTCTTGGAGCTCGAAGGGTCGAGGAGCATCGTTTCGAAGTTCTGGCTTACACCTCGCAGATAAAGCTCAGACTTCTGCATGGTTTCGTGAAAGGCTTCGAGGGGGAGGTCCACAAGCGCAAGGTAAGTTCTGTCTTCCGTCCCGCCCTCGAACCAGGTGAAGGGCAGGTTGTTGCAGAATTTTCTGACCTTCTCCATCTCCTGTTCCTCAAGCCGTTTGAACAAGAACGCGACCTGCATGAGTTTCCCCGCCTGACCCTCCTGAATTGGCTTTACCCATCGGATGTTGCTGCAAAGGATGAACTTCCCGGTCGTAACGTGCTCGGTATTGTGATACCTGACCGTCCTAGGGTTCGCGTTCATTGTCTTCGCCGCCTTTGCCAGCGGGATCGTTGGGTCGTCCATCAAGGACCGCAGGATTTTCAGATCGATGTAGTCAACCGGTGAATCCCTGTTTACTGACACGAACGAAGGTCCCATCTCGCTCGAGAAGAGCCCAAATCTGTTCCAATCCATCTTCCAAGTCTTCTCCTCGAAGTCGTAGAGTTCCGCCCTGAACGGAGGGTACCTGACCCAGTAGAGGTCCTCCAGCTCATACTCACGGATGAGACCTCTCGTCTTTAGATCCTCGAGTATTTCGGTGTACTTCTTCTTGAACCTGAAGGGGACAGCGCAGAGGCAGAAGTATCTATTCGCCCCAATAAGCTTGCCGGTGAAGATGATGTAGCTCATGGTGTCCAGCCACGAATGCCCGCCGCCAGTGGGAGTAACCACGAGGTAAGAGACCGCAAGCCCCAACTCGCCGTAATTTATGTCTACGGTCGTGTTGAGACCTAGCTTGGTGAGATGTTTGTTCACTTTGTACCTGATCGTCTCGGGATTGAGGCCGGTCAGCCTGGAAAGGAGCGAGTAGTTCTGGACGCCGACGCGCTTGATCGTTTCGAGAAGGAGATAATCGTGATTTCTTCTCTCTAGCCTGTCAAAGGCGCCCATTTGTCATCTAGCCCTCGCCTCAGCTAATAAAACGATATGGATGCCAAATCGATGTATACGGGTGTGAATACTCACCTATGGGCTTTGTTTCCGGTTCCAAAAGCTTTTCGCGGGAAGCATTGGAATACGGCAAAAACAATATAGTACCGCCTTTTGTACCTTTGTGGTCGTTATTGGCAGCGAACAAGAGGGAACCAACGGGCGTCCCGGGTCTCGACGACCTGATTCAAGGCGGACTCCAAGCTGGCGACTTCGGCCTGCTCGTGGGAGGTATCGGGACCGGAAAAACCATCTTTTCCACGCAGTTTGCGTACTACGGGGCCAAAGTGCTCGGTGAGCCGGTGGTCTTCGCCACCTTCGAGGAAGACGTCGCAAGCCTCAGGAAGAACATGGCGAAGTTTGGAATGGACCTGGGGTCGCTCGAGAAGGAGAAGAAGCTGAAGTTGGTTGACCTCGAGGCGCTCGAGGGAAGGGGCATGGGGTCCAACATCGACACCCTCCTTGCTGCCGTAGACGAGCTAAAGGCGAAGAGGCTCGTCGTTGACTCTCTGACCGCGTTCCTGAGCGGCGCAGGAGAGAAGTTTGACTACACCTTTCTCATGCACCTGATCTACAAGACTCTGAAGAGGGAAGGCGTCACGACGCTGATGACCGTCAGCCGCTTCCAGGGTCAGAACGATTTCAGCAGCAGCCTCGAAGAGTTCGTGGCGGACGGAGTCTTCCTGGTCGAGAACTACCTGGCCGAGAGCATGGAGCTCAGAACGAGGTTCATGGTAAGAAAGATGAGAGGCACCGAGCACAGCCGGAAGTACCACATGGTGGTGTTCGGTCCCAAGGGTCTCGAGATACTCCCCTACACCATCTGAGCTGCATCAGGCAGAGGCATGGTAGTGGATTGCCTCCTTGTTCACAGGTGGTGGCGGAACGGAAGAGTGTCTCCCTCGGGTCCTCCGCAAGGCTGGCCAGGGCGGCTTGTTTCCCGCACGCGGCGGGAGTGACGTGTTGTATGCTTGAATCAAGAATTACCTGAGGCTGGTTTTCCGCATAGACCACAAACGGATATATCGGTGCACCCGACCGATGATATCATGGGCTTGAAAGAGGGATACTCATGTCGCATATGCGACAGGGAGTTCTCCGAAAAGACGACCCTCGTCGAGCACCTCCGGATTGACCACGAGATACTTGAGATAGCGTCGTTCGCTGCCACATCGATGATGCAGGAACAGGACAGGGACAGGGTTGCAAGGGAGTTCCACAGGCAGTTCGAACAGATCAAGAAAGAGCTGGCGGGAAGGTAGAATTCGGAGTTTGGGCGTGTTGCCGACCATCAGGGTGGGTGCTACCTGTTGTGGATATGGAGTAGAAATCCTTAGAGTTGAAATAGCAATTCAGGACCACCGGGTGGACAGAACTTGAACAAAGCTCGCGTCGCTGTCCTGGTCGTACTGCTTCTGCTCGTTTCTCCTGCGTTTGCCTTCGCGCATGGGGCAACCACTGCCAGCCTTAATGCTGCTTCTTTGAGTTTGTCTGTCACCCCCTCCGAGCTTCCCGCCGACGGGCTCTCATATGGGGCGGTCACGGTGTCTCTCGTCACCTCGGCGAGCGCTCCCTCCTTGGCATCGACGAACACGACGGTGTACCTCTCCGTATCCCAGAACAACGTTGGGACGCTTCCCAGCTCGGTCGTTATAGCCGCAGGCCAGAGTTTCGTCATCGCGAACTTCACAACCACGACTACCCCCGGTCAGACGACGATAACCGCGTCTTCGCCCGGACTGACCTCCGCTTCTGCCAGTCTCGAAACGGCGATTCCGAGCGGATTCCCGAGCCACATCCAGCTCTTCGCCACGCCCTCCACGCTCCTGGCCAGTCCCAGCGGTCAGCCGAGCAACCAGGGGAGTATCGTCGTGGAGCTGACGGACGACCAGGGGCTGCCTGCCAAGGCACCCTCGGCGGTAACGATTCAGCTGTCCTCGTCCGACACAAGCGTCGTGACCCTAGCACAGAACCAGGTCACGATACCCGCAAACCAGTCGCTTACGATAGGGAACTTCACGACATCTTTCACCCCGGGAACCCCAACGATTACTGCCTTTGCATCCGGCTACCCGAAGGGAAGTGTGTCGATCACCGTCGAGGGACCTGCACCTCTGAAGCTCACCGCGACCGTGGAACCGAGCCAGCTGTCTACAAGCTCGAGCGGTCTCCTGATGATCGCGCTCACGGACGAATCGGGCAATCCGGCGCGCGCCCCGTCGCCTATCCTTGTGACCCTCAGGTCTTCCAACACATCGATCGCGACCGTTCCCGATAGCGTCACGATTCCAGCCGGCTCTATCTACACATGGGTCAACTTCTCATCCTCCGCCGTGCCCGGCACGGCCACGATAACCGCGACGTCGCAGGGTCTCGATGCTTCGTCCTCGGTCGTGACGACGTTCGCGCCGTCGACTCCGACCGCATTGAAGATCTTTGCTAACCCGAACCCCGTTCTGGCGGACGACTCCCAGTACGCCAACGCCGTCGTCATTGAACTGGTTGGCGCCAACTCCCAGCCAGCGGTGGCGAGTGGGTCAGGTTACAACATTTCCTTGGCTTCGTCCAGCTCCGCGATAGGGTCGGTCCCCAGCTCGATAGTGATACCTGCAGGTCAGTCGTACACTGTCTCCTACTTCCAGTCTACCTACGCGTCAGGGTCGACGACTGTCACGGCATCCGCGACCAACCTGCTGCCCGCAAGTGTGTCGATGTCTACCTATGGCCCGGTTCCATACCAGATTTCCCTCTCGGTCTACGGATCCTCGGCATCTTCGGGGAGCTCGTCAGTATCTTCGCCGAGCACAGAACTTCCTGCCGACGGGGGTAACTACCCGGCGCTCGCGGTCGACCTTCTCGACTCGAGCGGGGCGCCAGCGATAGCACCCGATAACATAGTGATTCAGCTGGTCTCGTCGCAGACGAACGTGCTTTCCGTCGAACAGACCGTCACGATACCCCAGGGGAGCATAGGGGTCCTCGTTCCGGTCCAGACGAGCACCCTGCCCGGAGGAGCTAACATCACTGCTTCCTCGCCCGGGTTGAATTCTGGTACTCTACTTGTCACCACAGAGATTCCGGCGCCGACAAAGCTGCAGGTCTACCTCGCGCCCTCCTCCGTTCTGCAGCCGGAGACAGGCAACTTCCCGGTCCTCTATGTGCAGCTTCAGGACGCGGCCGGGAATCCGGCAAGCGCCAGGGAAGCGACAAGGGTCGTTCTGACGTCCTCAAACTCGAGCCTCTTCAACGAAACCATGTTTGTGACGATACCTCAGGGCGCCGACTACGCGAGCCTCTCGCTCGATCCGGCTTCGGCGGGAAGCACGACCTTCACGGCGTCGGCGAGCGGGCTCGCTTCCTCGACGGCCACGCTGAAGGTCTCTGCGTTCCCGTTCGCCGCCAGTCTCACGCTCTCCTCCCCCGCTTTCATATACGCGAACCAGACCGAAGTCGCGATCGTCAAGGTCACGCTGCTGGGCCAGCCTCTAAGTAACGTCACCGTGTTCTGGAACGCCTACAACGTCTTCACGTCCCACAACAACGAGACGACGAACTCGGACGGCATCGCACAGACTATCCTCACGCCCGCCAGGTCGGGATCGGCCAACGTGACTGCAAGGGCGTCCAGTACGATATTCGGAAAATTCCAGGTGTCGGCCGCGTTTTCGGTCTTCGCCCTGCCCGCCAAGCCCCGCGCTACCCTCTTCCAGGACCTGGCAACCTATTGGTACATACCCGTCGCCATAGTCGTGGCGGCGGTCGCTGCAGGGGTCTTCCTGCTGAGGCAGAGGAGAAGGCACGCGAAAGCCGAGCTGGAAGCCGGCTTCGAAGCGGTCTCCTAACGGCTCCGGTTCGCTAGGGTTCTGCGAGTAAATACAGATTCAGCGTCGAGACCTTTTCCAGAGGGGCGAACCCTGAATCCACTGGCTATGCAAGAATCGAGAAGTATGTGACAGACGCGGCTATGCCTGATGAGCTTCAGCGCATGCACCGGTCGGGTTGCCAAAGTGGACTTGGGATGCAGGTGTGACGAGGCCGGATGTCACTCGCTCGCCAGATGGCATGTCACGTCCGATAACGGGAGTTTCAAATGGTGTTCAAAACACACAGTCTCCCGGATGAAGGAAGGACGGTTCTGGGGACTACGAACCAGGCAGACTGATGTGGGTCTGTGACTTAGACCTGGGCGCTGGAACCTCTGGCCTTCCTTGCCCTGTAAAGCGTCCTCTGCCCGAAAAGATTCCCCGCGCGCCTGGAGATATAGACTTGTATCATCGTCCCCGCGACCACCAGCGCCGCAGACACGAAGAGCGATTCTGCGAGGGGAAATCCTGCGGACACCGACGCCTCAAACAGCATCGAGCCTCCCACGACCGCCGATATGGCGGGCAGCAGGAAGTCGGTCAGAAGATATCCGTACGCGAACCCGACTATCCCCACCAGCGGCGGGACGACAGGAACCGAGACGAACGTCATTGCGATGGCTGCCGCGACGAGCCCCATCGCCAGGCCCATCCCAGCGGGAAGGAACAGCAGCGTTGCCGATCCGCCGAGGGCGAAGCCTCCGACGAATCCCACTACGGCTCCCGCCGGTCCGAGGGCATCGCCTCCGAGAATGGTCCCCGCCCAGGCGACCATCAGGCCGACCACGACGAACGAGAGCCACTGAATGATCCTGCTCCCGACGAACAGCATCATCAGGGATATGGTCAACACGAAGACGGCTGCCAGGAAACCAAAGTTCTCGGGCAGATAGGAAAAGGGGAACGATGGGAGCAACCCTCGTAACCTCTCTGATTGAAATTTAAGCCTACGCAATCCTGAATCTATATTGAGTCGCCGCGTACGTCAGCTCGCGGGCGAGCCGCCGGGCGGAAGCATAGTCTCCTGGCGGGGGACGGGCTTCGCGACCCTTCGAGCATGGACGAAGAGAAGCAGCGCAGAGCAGCTGAAGAGGGCTATCGATATCTCACCCGCAAGGTACAATCCCGGTATCAGGTCCGGAAGTGCTCCGTTGAAGAGTCCCAGGCCCAGATAGAAGGCGACCGCCTGCTTCGTCCCCGGGAGCCGGGCCTTTGTCGTCAGAAAGAAGATCCCGTATATCGTAACGGCGGTGATGAACCAGCCGATGAAATTTGAGAGGGGCACTCCGAAGTACTGACCCGGAGTCAGCCAGTGCCAGAGGGTCAGAGAGAACCTGGGGTCGAAGGAGACATCGAGAAGCACCATCAACACCGCGGAAGTCAGGGGGTTGCCGGCTGCGATCAGACAGAAATAGCTCAGAGCCGCCCAGAGCAGGGGTATGAAGAGAGGGACCGGACCGAGCAACGGTGCAAGGTCTGCGGTGTAGACATACCTCCCGATCCAGCCCGTGGTTATGAAGAGGTATTCGAACGAGTACCCCAGGACCGATGCAAGAGCCAGGTACTTGAGAGCGGTCCTGGTACCGAGGTTGACGAAGGAATGATAGAGGTAGAGGATAACGAAAAGGGCCGACGAGGCATAGACCGAAAAGATCGCCTCTTTCGACAGTGCAGGTACGTCGCTGAGTGCCGCGTAACCGAGGTAGCCGAAAGCGACCCCCCAGGCCAGCACCTTCGAGTTCATCCTGATTGCACCACCGGTTTTCGATCGAGGCCGGCGCGCTCTTGACCGGCACGGGTAAGCGCCGAGGGCCGAGCGGAGTGGCATGCACGCCGAATGTGTGCTGGTGATGCTCCGGAGACCAGGTGAGGGAACCCAAGCTCAGGGGGCCGGACGTCGGGCTCCCTGTCTCTCCTTCCGACCATCGGCTGGCACGAGCCTTCCCGGAAGATAAGCGAGATGGAGCTCTAGTCCATGAGGCTTTTCAGGAGCTTGCGGCTCAAGG
>JASHZW010000095.1 GCA_030042335.1 Nitrososphaerales archaeon | reverse complement strand
CGACTATGGTTGAATGGCCCAAGGAGAACCAGGTCCCCACCGTGGTCGGGCGCTTGTCTTGCTGGATTAGCTTCCGCGTGGTGTTGTCGATGGCGCAGATGTGGTCTGCGTCGACGCCGTGCCGCAATCCCAGCGTGTAGGCCAGGATGCCCAAGGCCCAAAAGATACTGAATTGGGTCCCAATCAAAAAGGTGGCGTAGATACCGAAGCCCGTAGCGGCCGCGATACCCGCATAAATGGAGATGACCTTTCCCCATTCCCGTCGAGAAAGGACAATGGGGTTTCGGATCTTGTTCGTTATCATTCTTACGTTTTCCTCGCCGGAGGACGGCCCGGATATCACTATCCACCCGATAACTTAGCCCTTCTTTCGAACAAGAAGAGTCTCGCAAGATAACCGACGAAGAGTGAAGCGACCACGAGGAAGAAGATGACGGCGTACGCCCAACTCGGGATTGCTTGGGTAGGACCTGTCTGGGTGACGGTTTCGGTCGCGGTTGCGTTTGTAACGGTTGTCACGGAGGTGGTCGTTACGGTGATTGTTGACGTTGCGGATGAAACAGCCGCTGTGTAGGCAAACTGGGAAGTCATCGAGGCCGTGCTCCAAGAAGCGGTGACGGTGTAGTTGCCACTGGTCCAAAGACTATTCACCCCGGCATGGAAGGTGTCGTTGAACGCGCCGTTCGACTGGAGCGCTACCGCATCCGAGAAGACAAGCAGTCCTGACGGGTTAAAGATCTTCAGCGTCACGCTGCCCGTTGCCGTAGGGCTCCCTGTCACCATCCCTGTGATGAGACCGGACTGATTCCCCGAGTAGCTCGCAGCACTCGTTCCGACCGAGAGCGTATAGACGACGCTGGAGGTGGTGCTGGAACTGGAACTGCTCGACGACGAGGAGCTGGAGCTGGAACTCGACGAAGAAGAGGAGCTGGAGGAGGATGAACTCGATGATGATGACGATGAAAACGAAGAGCTGCTTGAACTGCTCGAGTGTGAGGAGCTACTGGAGGAGGACGAGCTGCTCGAGGAGCTAGATGTAGCGGTGTAGGTCGAGCCACTGAAGGTCAAGACGTAAGTGCTCATGTCCGTCGCCGAGTGATCTCCTGGTGAGGAGAACTCACCCACAGCGAAACCAATTTCGATTGTGGATCCCACGCCGAGGGTCGGGAAGTCGTACGGCGAGGCGTCGGTCAGCGTGAAAGGCCGATAGCAGACCGCGGTGTATGTGTTGCCCGACATGGTCAGTCCGCATGTGGACTGGGTCTTGTAACCCTCTGACTCGACAGATACCGGTGTCTGCTCTCCTGTCGCGATGAACTCGTCGACGCCGTTCGTGAAGGCGGGGCTTGCGAGGATCATTATCGTGGGGGTGGTCGGGCTCCCCATCGGCTGAGTGTTGTTCATGTGACCGAGTTCGATCCCGCCGAAGCAGTACTGGTCGTAGCAGTAGATCGAGGATGTCTGCCACTGCATAAGAAAGAGCCAGCCCGTGCCGTTTTGTTTTACAGCGAAGGTCATACCGGAGGTCGGCTCGGTGAACGTCTGAGTATCTGTCCACTGGGAGGCCTGATAGGGAGCCTTGACATTGACGGGGATCGTGGCCGAGTATGCGGTAATTGTGGTAGGAGAGGCATGCGCCACCTGCAGCTGGGCGCCGAACCCCAACACCATGATAACGATAACAAAGGGAACGACGATCTTCACAAATCTGAGCCTAGCCATAATCGAGATAAATTTCCCAGATTGTATCTAGTTAAAGTCCGAATACGATTCTCAACTATGAGAATGGATTCCTAGCCAGCAAAAATCTGATACTGAGCCGAAAATTCTTCGATATTCGTTTATGATCGAGGTTCGCTAAAAAACCCGGGCGCTCCGACAAGGATGAATGCCGGCGTCCCGAAAATCGGCCTCTGCGCGAGGCGCGGAAGGCGTTCACACTGAGGGCAGGATGTCGAACTTTGCCCAGGATGCAAGAAACCAGTTGAACAATGTCCATACTTCGACCCTGTGTTGAGGCGCTAGGGAAGAGGAAGCCGAGTGATGCAAGCGAGAGCCCTTACCAGCGTAGACAGGTCGGCGTTGAATATACAGCATCGCGCCCCTTCAAGTTTAGACACCTCGGGAAACTCCAGCAAAATGTCCCTTATCCCCGCAGACCTCAGTGGACTTGACGACCGCCAGAGGCCGACCAAATCCTCAGGCACTGCGTCCATCGCTTCCTCACCTGGAAACAGCATCACTGGCGAACCGTCTGCTGACAGCTGAAGGTTCCAGAAGACCGCATCCCCTCGGTCCGTGGAAACAGTCTTGAGCTTCTGGGTAACGATGGCCGGATTGCCGTCTGTCACCGATCCATCGGTTATGTTGATCAGCTGGGGTGGTTGAGCGGACTGGTGCATCAACGACCAAGAGGCAATCGTTTCGTATGCTTCGAAAAGCGCGTTGCAGAGAGGCGCCTTGCCCTCGGCTACATGCTTTAGCCAAAACGGGAAGACTGGATGGGTCTTGTCAGAGCTTATCGTCGACTCGTCGCGCCTCGTACACTCGGCGTCCGCTCGAGTCCCCACTGGATCGATTTGAAGGATTGACCTGACGCAGCCTCCGGCTCCTCCATACCCGAATATGCTGACGGCGAAGTTTTCGCCCGTGAAAGCTTCAGGGGACGTCGTCCTGACCTGATAGAGTTTCTGCAGGTAGAGATTCAGGGAATCGGTCGCGGCTTCGGCCATAGAGAGCCCGTATTCGGGCAGGTTGGCCTTCATCGATTCGGATTGATTGAGGAGAAAGACGGTAAGACGGTCGCCAGGACGTGTCAGTTCCACAGAGGATGTCACTTCAGCTTCGATCTTCATGTTCGGTGCCTGCAGAAACAGTGCCAGCCGAGACGGCCGAGGGCATCCCTGATCCCGGCGCCGCTTCTCCGACGGCCGGCTCATCTCGGGTCCCTCGTATTATTGACGGAACGAGGTGATATATCAGAGATGCGTAAAGGTGCAGCGAAACTGTCACTACGAGCAGTATCGCGACCAGCCTGTGGATCGCCAGTATGAATGGAAGCCCGCCCGTGCCCGTGAGCGCCATGCCTATGGGATTGAGGACTGCGGATACCCACCAAAACTGGGCGGGGAACGCGTCCGTGAGTCCCGTCAGCGCCAGAATTATCCCCATTACCGCGTAGGTCCACCAGACCACTATGACGCTGGGTATCAGCTTCTCCACGTACTCGTTCTTCTTTACGTCGAACTTTATGGGCTCCTCGAGCGGCGGGCGCAGGCGGAACCAGTAGAGAGTCTCGGACAAGATGTACCGGATAGAATATGGTATCCGCCTTATCGAGAACCACTTCCAGTCATGGGCGGCTAGGAAAACGTAGAGGAAGACGAAAGCAGTCACGATGAACGCGAAGCCGACGATGATATGGAGGGAATAGGTGATCTCGGGGAGGCCAAAATAGAACAACCCGTTCATCTGGAACCCAGTGACGAGCAGAAAAGCGCCCTCGATCACTATTGCCCAATGGACGAGCCGGACGGCCAGCCCATGTCGCATGGTCTTGACGGTCTTGGCGGCCACGCTAGGTCACTTGACCTTGATGTAGCGCTCCCGTCCCCTCGTGTCGACGGCGTGCACGGTGCAGGCAAGGCAGAGGTCGAAGGACCGAACTATCCATGCGGTCTGGAGGAGATCAGTGTAGGTTCCCGTAGTGCCAACGGGTGCGCCGACGAGGGCACCCTCTAGTGGTCCCGCGGGGGAGACGTTCCATGTCGTCGGTGCGACGATCTGGTAGTCGCTTACCTTTCCTGATTCAACGTTCATCCAGTGGAAGAGAGACCCACGCGGAGCCTCCCAGAGGCCAATGCCCTGGCCGGAGGATGAGGGGGCAACGTACGGCGTGTAGGACGGCTCATTGATGTCCATCTCACCCAGCCATGTCGCGAGGAGCCCGTTAGTGGGCAGCCCCAACGCGGTAAGGACGTCGACGAGCGAGAGGTTCAGCGGTTGATTAGCAACCATGAGGTTCTTGGTCGTGTTGTTAGATCCTACCAGGGCGACGAGCTCCAAGGCCCTGCAGACCATCCTGTCGAATACCGAACCATTCGGGTTGAGTGGTAAGCCTGGCACCGAAGGAAGGATATTGTTCACAATCGTACCCAGCTTTGGATACAACCCCGAGACGTACTCCCGAGCGAGCGGGCCGCTCTCGGTGGGATTGCCCGCGTACCTCGGCGACTTGGCCCAAGAATAGGCGTTTGGATTGGACATGTCGGGCTGCGGGACCGGTTCCTGTGTGACGGATAGGGAGGTGGCCTGGTTGTACCAGGAGCTAGCGACGGACTCGCTGAGCTGTGTGGGGTCAAACTGGGTGGGAGTGGTCGAGGGAGACTGGATCACCCCCCGTGCGAGCAGGAGAGGCATGTTCGACGTCCCGCTTGACGTGGTTGGGTCGGGAAACGCTCCCAGCGAGATGAAGTTGCCTGGTCCCGGGCCCAATCCCGCCAGTGTCGTCGCCTGGGAGGTGAGAGAGTTCCAGATCACCGGCGCCACGACATCGGTGATCGTCCGCATGTTTGAGACCTTGTTCAGGGACTGCTCTATGACCGTGGGCGTAGGTCGGACGGGGTTGCCGCCCGGGATGGATGAACGCGCGTGGGGCGTCTTCCCTCCCCAGAGCGTTATGAGCTGGTGCATGTACGCCTGGGCGGGGATTATCGCCCACTTCAGCAGGTCGGCATAGTTGTTTATCACGAGAGACTGGCTCAGGGCTTCGAGCAGGTTGTAGAGCTGATAGTCGGGTCCTGCCAAGACCAGGAGGTGCGCCGCGTGTGAATATGCCCAGTCGGCCCCCAAGATAACGTTCCTGCTGAGAACGGCGTTCTTTGGAATGCTAGTCGTCTCCTGGGTGTAGTTGTTGGTGTAGGAGAGCATCCCTGCGTAGTTCTCCACGGCGCGGGTGCCGTTAAGGTGATGGTCGCTGTGACACACGCCACATACAGCCGAGAGTATGGGTGGGCAGTCCCTGGGATCTCGGCCGACGACTATCGTCTCGAAGCCCCTGAAGAGCGTCGCGCTGCACTTGGCTGTCGTTACAGTGTTCGTGCTATCGTTTACGTCTATCTCAACGTTGAGGTGACCCTCTATGCGGGTGACCGGGTCGACGATGTACTTTGTCATTCTTACTGGCTCGCCTTCTCTTGTTCCTTCTTCGCTGAAGCCTCGGCGGCCTTCTGCTTCCTCTGGTCCCTTACCTCCTTGGTGATTGCATGGACGCCTATCACGGCGGCTCCGGCGACTCCGGCCGCGATGGCGATGTCGTCCACGTTGATCCCGAAGAACTGGGGCACGAGTTCTATCTCTTCGTAGAAGGGGCTCGTTGGAGGGTCGGGGAAGCTTGGATGCATGCAGCCCCAGCACATCGGGCCCGCCAAGGTGCAGGTACCCGTCCCGGCGTTCCAGTGGGTGAGTGAGCAGGCGCCATAGGTAATCGGCCCTTTGCAGCCCAGCTTCCAGAGACAGTTCGTAGGGTCGTCGAACGTCGTTGCGAAATTGCCCAAGTCGTATTCTCCCCTTCGCGGGCACCTCTCGTGAATCGTCTCGCTGTAGAACGCCGTGGGGCGTCCCATGCTGTCCAAGTCGGCCGGATAACCTTGAAGAACGGTCGCCAGCGTGACGAGAGTCCAGTCTGGGTTCGCCGGACAGCCGGGAATGTTGATGACAGGGTTCTTGGTCGTTACGCCCGCCATCTCCAGTGCCTGAGTTACGGGCACGGCCCCTGTCACGTTACCCTTGCCGGCTGGAATCCCGCCGAACGAGGAGCACTGGCCAACTGCGACTACATAGGTGGCCTTGGCAGCGAGCTTCTGAAGAAGTTCG
>JASHZW010000094.1 GCA_030042335.1 Nitrososphaerales archaeon | reverse complement strand
TCTTCCTCGAGGTGCTCGGCTACAACAACCGCACCGCTCTTGAGAACGGGTTCAGGGACCTCTTCGACGTGGCCCGACATCTCTACCCAATCCTAGACCACTACGTCGACAGGTCCGAGACGATGAGCCGCCAGCAACAGTCGATGTACATCCCCGTCCCCTCGCTCGGAAGCCGGGTCGCCAGAGGCGTCGGCCTCGTCTTCCCCTGGGTGGGCTCTCTCGCCGTTCTCTTCTTCTTCGGTGTCTCCCTCTGGCTGGTCTACGGCCTCCCCCTCTCGATAACCACCTCGCTCATAGTGGGCCTCTTCTTCGGGCTCCTGGTCAGCGAGGGACCCGTGCAGCTCTTCCAGCGGGTCTTCTCCTTCTATTATGAGCAGTACAACCTGTCAGAGGTCAGGAGGGCCATGGCGCGCAGCGCCATGCTCGCTATCGGCCTCACCGCGATTGTCGTGGCCCTGATCTACGAAGCGAGCCTGCTGTTCCACATCCCCTTCGACCTCGCCTTCCTCTCCATGGTAGCGGCGACCACAATCCTCCTGCACAGGATAAGCTACGTCCTCCTCTACTCGCTCAAAAAGTTCGCCGAGGTGGTCGCGAGCTATGCGATAGCCCTCGCCACGCTGGTCTTTGTCTATACATGGACGTACAACCTGATTCCGCTCACCGTCACGAGGTACCTCGTCTCTCTGTCCTCGGCGGTGCTCGTTCTCGCCATTCTCCCAGCGTACTATGCGTACAGGGTGGTCACGGTGAGGACTGCCGACTCGCTGGGAAAGAAGAGTGGAAACCCGCTCAACGCGATGGTCGTAAACAAGCGCACGATAATGTCGAACTTCGGGATACAGTTCTGGGAGGGCCTGCCCTACTATCTCTTCGGAATGCTCTTCTTCGCCCTTCTGTTTGGCGACCGCGTGCTGTCCTGGTTCTTCAACCCGGACCACGTTGCGAACGGTATACGGCTTCCCCTCGTCTTCAACGCCACCTATCACCTGGGAGCCGATATTGCGCTTCTTGTCATCTTCCCGGCCTCGGTCGCGCAGTTCGTCATCATGTCCCCCGTCGCGGAGCAGCTGTCGAACCTCGTGACCCGGAAGAGGGTCTGGGAGATGAAAAGCGTCGATAGCTTCCTGCGATATCGCTACGGTCTTACGGTCTCGGTCTCTGCAGGGATAGCTGCTTTCGTCGCCTTCGCACTGATAATATTCTCCCATCGCATCGAGGCGTTCGTAGGAGGCTCCGCAAAGAGCGTCTTCGTACTCCAGATAGCCTCTATCGCCGACGTCTTCATGGTGATATTCATGGCGAACTGTCTCTTCCTCATCTTCATGAACAAGATCAAGGCACTCGCGGGGATAACAGCCGGGGGCCTCGCCATCCTGGCCGAGACCGGGTTCATCCTCTCGCGCTACGGCGTCCAGGACATCGTCTTTGCCTACCTGATCGCGACGGCAGTCTGCATGGCCGTCTCCTACCAGTTCGTGGTGTGGGCGCTGGACAGGCCGGGGAGCCTCTTCTTCTCGAGGTACATCTGAGCTCGACCGCAGAACAGTCCCTGTGAATCTTCTCCGATTTTCCTCTGTCCCCTATTTAAGGCAAAATCGCTGGGCGCCACCATGGCTGTCCCGCCCTTCCCGATTCCCGTGCCCGACAACCTCGCCGCAGCGCTGACGCTGGCGCTCGCGCTCGTCATAGTCTGGATAGTGGTCTCGGTGCCCGTGTACGCCGCGGGAAAGATCGTCACGGCCGGAAAGGCAAACCTCGGACAGGCGATGGCCGCCACGCTGGGAGGTGGTGTCACCTACCTGCTCGTCCTCCTCGGTGGCACAATTGTGCTCAGCATGTTCGTGGGTGCCCTCGCCTTCCTGTTCGCCTTCGTTCTCGCTCTCATAGCCTGGCTCGCCGTCTACAGGGCCTCCTTCGATACGGGCTGGTTAGGGACCCTCGGCATAGTCGCGGTAGCATGGGGGATCTTCTTCGTCCTCGACGTCATCCTCGTGGAGGCGCTCGGCATCGGTTTCCCCCAGTTCTATCCGTTCTAGAAATAATCGGGAATCGACGACCGCGTACCCTCAGACCTTCCCGTCCTCGACGTCTCCTCGTAGTCTTCCCGGGAGATGTAGACCTCGTTCAAGTACCGGAAGGCGACTATCTCCTTCATCCTCGGCGGCCGTGGTCTCTGGCCCAAGACCCAGCTCCTGAAGAGCAGGTCGGGCTCGTTCACTCCGGCCACCGCCCTTATCGGACAGGACGCTGAGAACCTCGGGTTCACCTCGAAGACCTTCGCCGCCCCCTCCTCCATTCTCGCTTGAACGTTCAGGGGCCCCCTGCTCAGCATCGCCTTTGCCACCTTCTCCGCGGCCCGTCTCACGGTCGGGAAGTCCTCCACGAACGCCTTGGCCGTCTGCCCCGACTTTAGCTTCCTCCTCATCGATATCGACGCGATGATACGGCCCTGAGGGTCCGACGAGACTCCTGTCGTGTACTCGTTCTCCTCGTCGCTGAGGTATTCTTGTAGCATCGGCGGGCAGCCTGCCCGCTCTAGGCGCTCGAGGACCGGTCCGACCTCAGACCTGCTGGAGACCAGCTCGAAGCCAAGAGAGCCGTGACCGGTCCTCGGCTTCACCACGACGGGCAGGCTGTGGCTCTCCACGAAGGTCCTCCATCCCCGGGGGAGCGACGACTCGGCGCACGGGATCCTTTTTTTGTTCAGAAAGACATAGGTCTTCCATTTGTCCTGACCGAGGGCGATGACGTCCCGTGAATTGGAGATGACTACCGCGCCTGCCTTGCGGCGGATCAGCTCCGCGGCCGAGGAGAGGACTGGAAGTTCCTCGTCGGACCCGCAGAAGACCGCCGAGACGTTCTCTCGGGTGCAGACATCCAGGATGGCGTCCGTGTAGTTGTCCGATGTTGCCGCTGGCACGACCACGCCGAGGTCTCCGCGGTAGAGTCCCGCAGCCTGTGGACTCATGTCAGACACGACTATCCTGTAAAGCGGCGAGCCTCGACTAGTCGAGCTCGCCAGCCTCAGCGCCTTGATGATACCTTGGGCGACGACGGTGCCGCCCGCGGTCACTAGCACCGTCTCACCGGTCTTCATCGGGAAATGCTACCCTCGAGTTCATAGACGCCAATCGACATTACCTGCTGTCTCGGGCGTAAGGAACTTACGCAGGATTATCTCATATAGCGTAACCAGCCTACGTAAGAATAGTTCATACGAATCTTATAGTGCTCCCGTCTGACGGCGTGTACGTGTTGATTGTTGCTGACACTGAAACGGGTTAGAACCAGCGCAATGCTGGTAGGCCTCCTCCTTGTTGCTCTTGTCCTGCCTCTCGGCGCGCATCCGGCCGCCGCGTCCACCCAGACCACCTCGCCCACGGGACTGCTCATACCGCTCTATTCCTATCCGGGAGCCGCGTGGACCTCGGTGATTCAGGCGAAGGAAGCATATCCCTCGATCCCTATCACGGTGGTGGTCAACCCCGACAACGGCCCCGGAACCTGGAACTCTGTATACGATACCTGGATCAGCGACCTGAGGGCTGACGGTATCAACGTCCTCGGCTACGTCCCGACCTACTACGGCAGTGCCAGCGAATCCTCCGTCGAGTCCGCCATCGCCACTTACAAGCAGGAATATTTCGTGAACGGTATATTCCTCGACCAGATGCCCAGCGTGAGCGGGTATCAGTCATACTACTCGACATTAACCAGCTACGCGA
>JASHZW010000093.1 GCA_030042335.1 Nitrososphaerales archaeon | reverse complement strand
CGCGAGATCCCGTCGAAGGCTGTATTCGCGTAGTCGATCTCCACGTGCTTCTGAGGCGAGACGAGCTTCGCCAGTGGGACCATGCCGAGCTCGTGTATCGCGGGAAGGAAGGACCTGTACGCGCTGACGAGTTTGTCTATCTTGCCCTTGACCTCGGGCGAGACGTTGAGCGGGAGTATGTCAGACTCGGTCGAGGCCAGCAGCGGCCTGACCGCCGAGCGCACCTTGAACGACTTGGCCCTCCAGTCCTGCATCAGCGAGTCGATGTCGACATCGTCGACGCAGAGCGGGTCCAGCCTCAGGTCAGCGACCTCGCGCTGAGACAATGCGCCTATGGGATACAGCCGATCAACGGACCCGCTGCCGTTGACGTTCATGGGCTGGCACCCCCTCCGCTGGATATATCCTTGATGAACCGCGAGTTCAGGGACAGGTGGGCGTCATTTTATGAACGAGGCGGCGAAGGCGCACCTGTTTGCGCGCAGGACGTCATCCTCTCCGAGGATCCCGTTTCTGAGCAGGAAGTCTATCTCTCCCCTCAGGTTGGTCATCAGCATCTCGGGGCCGTCGGTATTGATCGTGTACTTGACGTGGTGAGACTCGAGGGCCCTGAAGGTCTGCTTCATGTGCCCCACGCCCTTGATTACCCGGGTGTTCAGGTTCGAGGAAGGGCAGACCTCGAGCGTTATGCCGTGCTCTCTCACCATCTCGAGGGTCTGTTCGTTCTCTATCGAGCGGACGCCGTGGCCTATCCTGTCAGGATGCAGATGCTTGATGACCTCGCGGACCGAGTTGTGACCCTCGTCCTCGCCTGCGTGGACGGTCAGGCCCAGGTCCTGCTCCTTCGCACGCTTGTATATGTCGCTGCAGTCCGAGTAGCGGAACTTGGGATTCGCGGGCCCCGCGATGTCGATGCCCACGACACCTCGGCTCTGAAAGCGGAGCGCCTTCTCGAGGAGTATCTCGTTCCTCTTGATGTCGAACGTGCGGTCGAGGCAGACGATGAGGCCGGTCTTCACGGGGTACTCGAGCGAGGCACGGTCTATCCCGCGGACTGCGGCCATCATTATCTGGTCGAGGTCCTGCTCGCCTCCCCGGTTCCTCTTCATCGGGTTGAACCTGAGCTCGAGGAGTGTGATGTTGTTCTTACGGTAGGCACCCGCTATGGTGTGGTAGACAGACTGCTCTATCGCGAGCGGACTCGACTGTATAAGCTCCGTCCACTTGAACATGTCGAGATAGTCCGCGAACGACTTTACCTTTCGCGGGTTGACAGTGACCAGGTCGACGAAGCGCCAGTAGTCCTTGGTGGGAAGCCGGATGCCCTGGGCGTGCGCGATCTCCCACATGACGGCAGGGTCAACCGAACTACCGAGGTGCACGTGGAGTTCGGCGAGCTTCGTCTGTGGTCCTAGGAATTGCGACAAGGACCATCACTGCGGCTCTATCGTGGCTGGAGGCTTGGACGAGATGGCGTAGACGACGCTCACCACCCCCTCCACCTCGTTCGTTATCTTGCTCGAGATCTGCTCGAGCATTTGCGGGGAGGCGCGGTACCAGTCGGCGGTCATCGCGTCAATCGACTCGACGAGCTTGACCGTGACCTGATATCCGACCTTCCTCTCGTCCCCGAGGACACCGGTAACCCTGTCGTCACCAAGATACGCGAATCCCTGCCAGACCTTGTTGTAAACGCCCTCCTCGACCAGCACGTCCTCGACGACCTTGTTGGACCGGCGGCAGATTCTGAGCTTTTCGGGACTGACCTCGCCGATGATCCGGACCGCGAGCCCCGGCCCCGGGAACGGGTGCCTTTGCAGGACGTTGGCCGGTAAGCCGAGCAGGACCCCGAGCGACCTGACTTCGTCCTTGTAAAGCGCCTTCAGAGGCTCGACTACCTTGAGCGACAGGTCTTTGGGAAGCCCTCCGACGTTGTGATGGGTCTTGATCACGGATGTGGGGGCCGAGGAGCGTCCGCTCTCGATCACGTCAGGGTAGAGGGTCCCCTGTGCGAGGTACTCGAAGGGTCCGCTCTCGCGCGCATAGTGCTCGAAGACGTCCGCGAAGACCTTCCCGATTGTCTTCCTCTTCTGCTCGGGGTCGACCACTCCCTTCAGCGCTGAGATGAACCTCTCGGAGGCGTCGATGAACTCTATCGGGACGCGAAGGTCCTCCTTCAGGAACTTCGAGACCTCTGCGGCCTCTCCCTCGCGTAGGAGTCCCGTGTCGATGAAGACGCACTGCAGCTTGTCCGGTACGGCCCGGTTCAGGAGGACCGATGCGACGGAGGAGTCGACTCCTCCCGAGACTGCGCAGAGGACCCTTCCGTTGATGGCCGCGGAGAGCTCCTTCACGGTCTCGTCGAGGAAGTTCGACATCGACCAGCCCCTGGTCGCTCCGCAGACGTTGAAGACGAAGTTCGAGAGGATCGCGTCGCCCCGCTCCGTGTGGGCGACCTCAGGATGGAACTGGACGCCGAACTGCTTCCCGTCGGAGGTCTCTACCGCTGCAAATGGGGAGTTTTCGCTGACCGCCAGCACGGACATCCCGGCGGGTATCCTGGTGGCCGAGTCGCCATGGCTCATCCAGCACGAGATCGTCTCCTGTGGGAACCCGTTGAAGAGATCCGTCTTGTCGAGGATCCTCAGGTTCGACTTGCCGTACTCTCTCCGCGTCGCCCTTTGCATCTCGCCGCCGTGCGCCTGTACTATCAGGCCGTACCCATAGCAGATGCCGAGGAGCGGGACCTTGCTACTGAAGAGTTCCTTGTCGGGGTGCGGGGAGGAGGGCTCGTAGACGCTCGCCGGACCTCCCGACATTATCACGCCGGCGACACCCATCCGCTTCAGGTCCTGGGCGGAGGTATCGTAGGGGAAGAGGGCCGAGTAAACACCGAGCGCTCGGACGCGACGACATATGAGATGCGAGTACTGTCCCCCAAAGTCGAGGACAGCGATGGCCCCTTCCATCTGGGGCTGGTTCAGATCAGGTGCCCCCCTTCAACGTGAGTGAATGCACACCCAGCTCTGTGTACCCTACTGCAGAGACCTGTCCGAAGGTGGCGACCCCCCACAGGTCGTGGATACTCCTTGCCCCGGCATATCCGAATGAAGCGCGGAGACCGTTGGAGAAGCCGTCGATGACTTCCTCGAGCTTCCCGGAGTAGTTGACGTACGCCTCGACGCCCTCGTCGAGACCCTTGGCCGGGACGCTGTAGCGGTCGAGCGCGTATCGTGCCTTCCTGGCTGCCGCGCTGGCCATGCCCCTGTGGACCTTCATCTTCTTCCCGTTCCGGGTGACAACCTTGCTCGGGGACTCGTCCGTGCCTGCGAGGACGGAGCCGAGCATCACCGTGGAAGCCCCGCCCGCGAAGGCAAGGGAGGCATCACCCGCTCCCCTGATCCCTCCGTCCGCGATTATCGGTATGTCCAGGTTGAGTTCGCTCGCTGCGGTCGAGACCTCGGCGACGGCGAAGAGCGTCGGTGCACCGACTCTCGTGACCTCCGAGGTGATGCACACCGAGCCCGAGCCTATGCCGACCCGGAACCCGTCGACCCTGGGCAGCTCTGAGGCGATGTCGTGGACGGCGCGACGTGTGCCTATGTTGCCCGCGATGAAATCCTTCGTAAGGTTCGGGAGAACCTTCGCTGCAGCCTGGAGGACGTTGGAGTTGTGGAAGTGGGCGACGTCAGCGACGAGGAAGTCAGCGACCTTGTCGAGCGCCTCGCATCTCCTGGGGTCCATGGGCGATATCGACGCCCCGACGAGGGGTCTGCCCTTGTCGTCGACCGTCTTCGCCTCGACCCTGGAGGCCTTGACCTTCCTCACCTGCTCGACCTGGTCTTCGACGCTAAGGTTCCTGTGGATTACACCGACCCCTCCGAGCCTTGCCATCTCCGCGGCCATCCTCCATTCGGTGACCGTGTCCATGGGAGAGGAGACCATCGGGAGGGAGAGCTTGATCTTCTTCGTGAGGTTCGTCGCTAGCGAGATGTCGCGAGGTTCGACCTCGCTCCTGCCTGGAAGCAGGATGAAGTCACGGAAGGTAAAAACGTCGGACGCATTCTTCAGCTTCGAGACAAAACTCAGTGGCAAGGCGATTCTCCTTGCCAAAATATGCACTCCGAAGTGCTATAATAAGCGTTGCGCAAGTCGCTAAAGTGGGACCGATACCGGTTCCCGTTCGACGGGCCGCGCCATGAGGTAGGCGCCGAAACCTATTATCCAGATGAGCTCGGGGAAAACCACCATTCGCTCCATTCCTCCCACGCCCAGACCAAGATATACCCCTGCCGCGTATAGCACCAGAGCGACCAGACTCACCGCCCCTAGTACCACTGCGAAGTACGAGAACGGTCTCTTCAGCATAGTGTACGATACAACGGCCGCAAGACTGCCGAAGAGGAAGGCCACAAAGGAAAGGAGCAAGTGTATCGACCCGGCGGTCTCAGGGAAAAGTGCCACCCCCATGGCACCCCACGCCCCGAGCGCGGCGAGCCCTCCCAGGAGCCTGAACCTCGAGATGTAGATGAGGAAGGAGCCGATGAAGACTAGCGCGCCCAGCGCGAAGACCGTTCCGTTGAAGACATCAGCCGAGGCGGGGATGGAGCAGCTACCGTTCTTGCACGTGGCGCCCAGGTCGCTAAGGGTGTTCGCGGTGATGCTGTATCCAGGATACATCGTTTCCGCGACCGTGAGGAAGACAAAGAACTGCGCCGCCCCGACGAACATCAGCGCCCCTGCCCTCCTCAGAGGGTCTGCGGGCAACCTACTTGGAGGCCTCTGCCTGCATTTCCTTGAGCTCGTGCTCGACTTCCTGCAGGTCTTTTATCGAGTCGATGAGGTTCCAGAAGCCGTAGTAGGGATAGGAGACTATCTCGGCGTATTGTACGAGCTTGGGGAAGGTCTCTCTCTCGATGTCTCCCTTGTCCGGAAGATGCCTCGAGAGCTTCGCCACGTTCAGGATGTAGACCCCGCCGTTGATCCACGTGTCCGGGAACTCGGGCTTCTCCTCGAATTTCCGCACAACTTTCAGCTTGTCGATGTGGACGATGCCGAACCTCGACTTGTAGGGCACGAGCAGCATGGTCACGGTCGGCTGTGTGCCGGGGGCCTCGTGCGAGGCAATCATGCTCCTCAGGGGCAGGTCGGTCACGATATCGCCGTTGGTGACGATGACGTTCTCGTTGGGGTTGCCAAGGTGCGCGAGCCCGTTCTTGATGGCACCGCCGGTGCCCAGGGGCGCCTCTTCTACGCAGTAGTCGATCTCGATACCCTTGTAGTTGGAGCCGAAGTGCTCCTTGAGCCTCTCCCACTTGTATCCGCACAGGAAGACCACCTTCTCGAGGTCCGTTCCGCTGCCGAGCCAGTCGAGCTGCCACTCCGCGATAGGGCGCGAGTTGACGTTCACGAGTGGCTTTGGCCTGTCGTCGGTCAGGGGCCTCAGCCTCAGGCCCTGCCCGCCCGCGAGTATGAGGGCTTTCATGATGCACGGATTTCAGTGGCGATGGAGAAATTGAAGGAATCCGAGAGAGAATTTGTTGGAATCAATAGCCTCTCTTCGTTCTGCGAGACGCGGGATTATCGTATTTAGGTTTTGTTTAATTTGTTCTAATCCAATATGAAACGCGCTAGCTCCGGCTTGCCCCTCGTCGATACGTATACCCCGGGGAGCTTCTGGGCTTCGATCTCCTCAACGACGCGGCGTGCCTCGCGCAGTAGGCTCGGCTCCCCCTCGGCCGCGATCCTGTCGAGCTGCTTCGGAAGGTCCCAGCCGAACCGGGCCCTGCATGCCTCGAGGTCCTCCTTGCTCCTGAAGGGGAACACGTTGTGAAGTACCTTCCTCTCGAGCCCGCTTTTCTTGAGGAGCGTCACGTGCCTCTGGAGCGTCTCTGATACATCGGAAGTGGGGGGCTGCGCGATCAGGCAGTCGGCTCCGCTCTCGAGGCGGGATTTCGCCAGGGAGACACCTCTGCGGTCCGCGAGAGCGGTAATGTTGACCGGTGCGAGGAGGGTCGCCGCGACGTCCGACCTGTCTGCCAGTTGCCTCGACTCCGCTACGGCCTCCGCAAGAGAGCGGTAGTCATACACGTTCTGCGCCCCGTCATTGTCGTCGTAACGGTCGCCCCACACAAGAGACACAGATTCAAGACCCAGCGAGAGGCACGTAAGGAACGCTGTCCGGACCGCCTTCCTGTTGGCGTCTCTCATCGGGATCACCGGGATGACCTCGGCCCCCAGCTCGTCCTTGAGGACCGCGGCGGTGTAGATGCTCGCGAGCTGCAGCCTCCCCGGGTCCTTCATGTCAGCCACGAGTATCGCGTCGGCGAGATTCTCTATCTTCTGCACACGCGTGATGGTGTCGCGCATCTTCTGCTTGATGCCGATCAGGGGCTCCTTGGCCGTATCGCCGCTGAAGTTGGGAGGGAATATCTCGATCAGCCTGGTGAAGACACCTCGCTCCATCTTCTCGTTGAGTTTCAACTACTCTATCACTTTCTGGCGATAGTTGTTCGTCCCGGACTGCAACGACGCCTCGGCGCGCCCAAGCTCCAGTGTGAGGTAGGCAAGGTGACGCCTTCCTATCCCGAGCTTGTCCGCCTCCTCGTTGAAGGATTGGAAGATCTTCTCCGCCGACCTCGACCTCAGTCGGCGAATTGGTACGTGCTTGTAGGAGTAGTACGTCACGAGGATCTCCCGGCTCTCCTTCAGTATTGAGACAAGGAAGTACCCCTGGGGGTCGTAGTCCTTGGAAGCGAGACGGGAGGACTTCGCCTCCTCGGGCCTCCCGAAGTACACGTCATCCCTCGCGAGCGTGAGGGTGACATTCTTCCCGTACGCGACCTCCCTGTTGAGGTTCCTCTGCCCGCAGTGCGGGTGCACGAACTGTATCCTGTCCTCGCCGAGCCTCGACCTCCCAAAGTCGATCATCTTGCCCGTCTCCTCGACGGACTCGACGCGCAGGTTCTGGCTGTCGGTGCAACCGAGCCCTATAAGCTGGTCGTAGTTGTGACGGCTCGCCTCGTCGAAGAGGCGCGGGTAGTGGTAGAAGTCTAGCGATATGGTATGGACCTTCGTCTTCGTAAGCACGGGGAATATCCTCGAGGCGTCGCCGCACGCGTGGATGACGACGGGTATCTTGGCCACAGACGCAACCTCCTCGTAGAGCTCGAGGAAGTAGTCAGGGGTAAATGACTCGGCCGCGATGGCAGGTGAGTCGAGCTGTATCCATGAGACGGCTCCGCTCTTCTGCAGGTCATCTATCTCGGGGATGACTATCTTGCGGTTGATGTCCTTCGCCAGCTCCCTCGTGTCCCTGTAGGAGCCGGTGCTGATCTTGGCGAACCTGGCGAGGGTGTAGGCGTCGGTGATCGGTTCCTTGATCTCGTAGTGGGAGGGGAGCACGCTCCGCGCGTGCAGCACGTCGGCGAGCCGGGTCGAGGCGGTCCTCTCGATCCTCTCCTCGACGAATACTTCGGCCCCGTCCCAGTGGATTCCCTTCACGACCTTAGGGTCCAGGAAGATGGAGTACAGGTCGCCCCTGGACTGACCGGTCGAGGGAACTTCGATGCCGGCTGAGGTGAAGTCCTCGAGCGCGTCATCAATCGACCACAGGTAGGGGTCGACGACCTCGTCCCCGAGACCGTGGCTCGATATCGTCAGGTAGTACTCGACGTCTTCCGGCTTCGGAAAGGTCGGGTAGCTTCCTATCGTCGTTGTCTTGGGCATCAAGCGGAGGCAAGCGCCCCCCTTGCCTTCTCCGCCCCCGCGACGACCAGGTCGAGCATCGACTGAGCGACCTCGGGCCGTCTCGTCCGCAGTCCGCAGTCGGGGTTGATGTACAGAAGCCCAGGGTCGATGTCTGTCGCCTTGGCGGAGTAGAGTATCCTGTCCCTGACCACGCCGACGCTCGGGAGCCTGTCGGTGTGTATGTGGATGACGCCGACGCCAAGTCCCTTCTTGTAGCCATACTCCTTGAAGAGCTTGAGGTCGAAGAAACCGGACCGGGCCTCGTCGTCGGTACCCCTACCGTAGCCGTCCCGGTTGCCATACTCGAAGGAGAACCTTTCGCACTTCTTCATGTCGAGGATGTGCGGGAAAAGAATCGCGTAGCCGAGCCTCGGGGGGAAGCAGCTGTGGACGCTGAAGGTCGCGCTCAGTCCCTTCGTCGTCTCGTTGAACGCCTCTGTGACAAGCTTGATGTCGTCTACCGACTGGTACTGGGTCGCCGCGGGAATGTCTATCTGGACCTCCTGCACACCGCTCTCGATGAGCTCGCGTATCACCTTCCGGATTATCCTGGCGAGGTCGAGGGTGAACTCCCTTCTGGCGTTGAAAGACCGCCGCAGCGGAGAAGCCTTCTCCCGTGCCCACTTCGCCGTGTAATAGTGGTTGTCCGACCACGCCATTATGGTGATGGCGTCTGTCACGGGCACCTTTACCGTCCTCTTGGCATGCTTCTCCGTGAACTGGAGTTCCTCGATATGGTAGTTGTTGAGATAAGAGGGAGAGCTCCTTATCGAGGCCATCCTCCAGTACTTGTTGTCGAAGCTCCGCACCTTGCCGATGAACTCGAAGCCGCGTATGTTCGAGACAGGGGTCTCATACATCTCGGTCCTGGCCTGTTCGCCGCTCCACACAAGGTCCAACCCCCCATGCTCTGCGGTACCCTTGCCTGCCGTCTCGCACATCCGGATGGCGTAGAGGAGCGAAAAGTCCACTATCTCCTTCTTCTCCTCCTCCGAGAAATCAGCGCGTTTCGAGAGAATCTTGAGCAGCCTCGTGTATCCCGGGACCTCCAGTCCGCCTCCCCACAGCCTCGCAGACTCGATGTCAGCGTCATCGAGGGTCATCTGCCGGAAGGGCTTGGTCCTCCACGAGAACTTGGGGAGGCTGCCTATCTCCTGAGTAGGGAATGCCTTGCTCAATGTCCGTGCCCCTTTAGTCCTTCCCTCAGAATCCCCAGCCGCCTTAGCTTCTCGTCGGCAGAGACACGCGGGATGTAGCGCAGGTCTGCTGAAGGCGCGAGAGTCACCTTCTTCGTCCCGGTGGCGTGGACGACCTGTTCGACGAGGCTGTGCAGCTCCTCTTCTCCCTCGAGGTAGGTACTGCGCGCGTCGGCGATCCCCGCGATGATGCCCCTCTTCGTAGAAGAG
>JASHZW010000092.1 GCA_030042335.1 Nitrososphaerales archaeon | reverse complement strand
TTCGTCACGTCTTTCATCAAGGACGACACCGACATAATCGCGGTCTACACGATGGACCCGCTGGGGCTCGGTCCTCTGACCATGTCCTACGCAGTCCTCTTTGCGGACCAGTCAAAGGCCTGGGTGAGAGTGGAGTTCGAGCGGATGGTGCGGAAGCTCGACCAAGCGCGGAGGGGCAAGAAGGCGAAGCTCGTGGTGGGGGGGCCAGGCGTCTGGGAGCTCACCGTGATGCCGGAGGTGATGGACGAGCTGGGGATAGACCTAGCCTTCCAGGGGGAGGCCGACGACATCATCAACGAAGTCCTCGAGGACATAGCCAACGACGACATCCAGAGGGACTACTTCCAGGGGTACCAGTCCTTCGATGTCGGCTTCCGCAAACAGTGGATTAGGCACGACCGTTTCATGACTCGGACCCACGACTCCAAGCAGTTCCCCACCTTGGAGGACATCCCGCTGATTCGCGCCCCAACAGTGAAGGGACTGTCCGAGGTCATGAGGGGGTGCGGGATTGGATGCGACTTTTGTGAGGTAACCTTGAGGCCGATAAGGTACTACACGACGGAGATGGTCAAGAAGGAGGTCGAGGTCAACGCCCGGTCAGGGAAGACCGCGGCGTGGCTCCACACCGACGAGATTTTCGCCTTCCATCACGGCCCGCACTACACCCCCAACGGCGATGCGATAAAGGAGCTTTTCCAGTCCGTGATGTCGGTCAAGGGAATCGCCTACGCCAACCCAACCCACGGGAGGATTTCCGTCCCCGCGGGCTATCCGAACCTGCTGGGGGAAATCTCCACTGTCCTGAGGGCGGGCCCCAGCCACTGGATCGGGGTTCAGGTAGGCCTCGAGACAGGGAGCGACCGGCTGGCGTTGATTCACATGCCCAACAAAACCCTCCCACTCAAGATAGGCCCTGACGGCTCGTGGCAGTCCATCGTCGCGGCCGGGGTGAGAGCGATGAACCGCGCGTACTGGAGGCCAGCGTTCACGGTGCAGGTTGGGCAAATGGCTGAGACGCCGGAAGACAATTGGGAGACAGTTGCGATGGTCAACCGCCTCAGCAGCATGGACGTAGGCTCCATCCACTCGGAGTTCACCGTCACTCCGATGCAGAACGTCCCCCTCGGACGCATAAAGAGCAGATCATTCACGTCGGAGATGCTCGACGAGTCCCAGCTCGCGGTCTACTATGCCTGTTACCGGCACCTCGCCAAGATGGTGCGGAGGGACGCCATGAGGGAGACCAAAGGCAACTTCCTGAGGAGGACAGGTGTGTCCACCAGCCTGAACCTCGGCGGCTGGGGGCTCCTCCGCCTGATAGAGAGGAAGTGCGAGCAGCGCGGCGTTGACGTGGAGAAGGTCAAGCGCTGGGGTTTGGAGGATGCCCCGCTCCGCTAGTGATGGTCGGACATCGCCAAAAGCCTGACGTTGTCCCGATCCGATGCCTCCCTCTTCGAGGGCCTGAAATCATCCATATAGTATGTGTACGCCTATCGGCTCCGCACGTCAGGGAACAATCAAGACCGACAGCATTTCCGAACGGTTTGGAATCGAATCAAATCATGCTGGAATGAGCAAAGAAACGATAGACCACCAGCTGCTGGCCGACTCGCTAACCGTCATGTCCTGAGGCACAACGGCATAGCCTTGCTTCGTGAACTTGTCGTACAGCGCTTGATACACAGCCTCTGGCATCTCGACCTCTCCTTCTGTGGGGTCGGTTGAGCACTGATTGCACTTGGAACCGCTTGGATGAATGTGAAATTTGGTCCTGTCCCGCGGGCTGCGATAGATGTCCACTTTCATTCAAACCATACGTCCACGCCTGAGCGTTGTTTTGATGTAACTATGGTTACATTTAGGCCTTGCGAGATTCGGCGAGGTGGTAGGTTAAATTCTCAGCGCAGTTGCGCAGCTTCATGTCACCCATGACTCTGCTCTGACTAGGCCAGCACGGAGCGCGCGGGCGAGCTCAAACGCTGTCTCGACCCGGCATCTTCACACCGTCTTCACGCTCAGGTGGAGCGCCCTCTTCATCTCCTCAAAGATCTAGGACGGGGAAGCGCCAGTACCTTCGCCTCTTCAAAGAGGAGACATCACGAAGGACTTCTTTGAACACCGGAGGCATGTCACTGAGAGGTGAAGACGGGTCGGTCCACGCCGAGTCGATTACTTCGGGAGTCGACCTGATTTCGTCGTGGCTTGCCATTCGACATAGGTAGCAGACTATTACGTAGTGCTTTCCGCCCACTCCCTCTTTTGCGAAGTCTTCGTAGACGCCCAGAAGACGAAGAATCTCTATCTCGATGCCCAACTCCTCTCTCACCTCTCTCTTCGCCGCGTCAGCCAGAGGTTCGTTGGTCTTGGTGTAACCCTCTGGGAGCACCCAGCTTCCGTGGTATGGCTCGTCTTCCTCCCGCACCACCAAGACTTTACCATGATCAAGAATCGCAGCGCAGGCTAGGACCAGGACGTTGCTGTCGATGAACTCGCTGGCGCCAGTAGCGGCCGTCTCCGTGTGGAATCTCCTCGTTCATGAAGTGATGCCCTCATCTT
>JASHZW010000091.1 GCA_030042335.1 Nitrososphaerales archaeon | reverse complement strand
CCCGAGAACCAGATCTTCATGTTCTCCGTAGAGAGGGACATCGCGTTCGGGCTGGAGAACCTCGGGATGCCGCGAGACGAGATACGGCGGAGGGTTGACGAAGTGATGCAGATGCTTGCGATAACTCCGCTCGCGCTGCGTGCCCCTCACGAACTCTCCGACGGACAGAAGCAGAGGGTAGCGCTCGCTGGCGTGCTTGTGATGAAACCGGAGCTGATAATACTCGACGAGCCGACCTCCCTTCTCGACCCTCAGACCGCGTCGGAACTCGTCTCGCTGATACGGACGCTGAACAGGGAGGTCGGCCTCACCTTCGTCATCGTAGAGCACAGGCTCGAGCTCCTCGCCCAGCTCGCCGACAGGATAGTCGTGATGGACCACGGGAAGAAAGTGATGGAAGGCACCCCCCCGGAGGTCCTCGGCGACCCTAGAGCTGACATCCTTGGTATCTCTGTGCCTCCGGTCTCCCGGCTGTACACACGGCTCACCGCTGACGGCCTGAGGCTCCGGAACTACCCCTACACCCCCGAACAGCTTGCCGATGAGGTCAACGCGCCTTGACGCTGATCGAGTTCAAGGACGTGAAGTTCGTACACCAGACGGGAGTCACCGCTCTCGATGGTGTCAGCCTCACCGTCGAGCGGGGCGAGCTTGTCGGCGTAGTGGGCGAGAACGGGGCGGGCAAGACCACTCTCGTCCGTCACATCAACGGTCTGCTGAAGCCCCTCCAAGGCTCGGTGACGGTCGACGGGCAGGACACCCGACAGGTCAGCACGGCCTCTCTCGCCAAGAAGATCGGTATCGCCTTCCAGAACCCGGACCATCAGCTGTTCTCCGACAGCGTTGAGAAGGAGGTGAGCTTCGCGCTTCGGAACTTCGGCTTCGAGCAGCCCCTGATAGAACAGAGGGTGACTTCGTCACTCGAGTTCTTCGGCCTCTCATCTTACCGCACGTCCTCTCCGCTCACCCTGAGTGGCGGCGAGAAGAAGAGACTGACTCTGGCGTCGATACTCGCCTGGGACCCAGAGGTCGTTATCCTCGACGAGCCAACCGTGGGTCAGGATGCCGTCCAGAAGGACAAGCTCGCCCGCATAGCCAGGGAGCTGCACTCGACGGGCAAGACGGTGATAATAGTCTCCCACGATGTCGAGTTCCTCTGGTCGCTTCAGCCCCGGATAATCGTGATGAAGCAGGGGAAGGTCGTCGGGGACGGCCCCTGCAGCGAGACTATGCTCGACAAGGACATGCTCACGGGTGCGAGGGTCACCCAGCCCCAGCTGGTAAGACTCTACGAGAACCTTTCGTCGAGACCCCAGAAACCCTTCCTCGGAATCGAGGAGACCAGCTCCTGGCTGGAGAGGAGAGTCTTCTAGTTGTACTGGATCACCGGAGGGTTCCTGTTCCGCAGGACGGTGTCGCCCTTCCACAAGCTCGATCCGAGGGCAAAACTGGCGATATCCATCGAGCTCTTCGTCCTCTCGCTGCTTGTCTCCTCTGTGCCGGCTGTGATGCTCGTGCTGATCTCAGTACTTATGATAGCCACGTTCGCCAGGTCGCTTAAGCGGATAGGCAGGACCATGGTCTTCTCGCTCATATTCGCCGGTTTGATCCTCGGGATTAACCTCCTCTTCGGGATATCGTTCCTCCAGGCCTCCGTCTACGCACTGAGGTTCCTGGCGATAATCAGTTCCACCAGCCTGTTCTTCATCACGACCTCTCCAGACGAGCTCGAGCAGATCATGAAGTGGATGCATTTCCCCCGGGACGTAGTCTTTGCCTTCGTGACCGCCGTCAGGTTCATCCCGGTCGTGATGCTCGATGCGTTCCAGATAATGGACGCCCAAAAGTCGAGAGGGCTGGAGCTCGACAAGGGTAACATACTTGCGCGGGCCCGTAACATGATACCCATCCTCATCCCGCTCGTCGTGAACTCCGTCATCCGCAGCGGGGAACTGGCGGAGGCGATGGAATCAAGAGCCTACGGCGCGACCCCGATACCAACATCCCTCTACGGGATGGAACTGGAATGGTACGACCGGACCGTCATGATCGTCTCCTTCGTCCTCTTCCTCGTCACAGTCTATATCTACCACTTCTACCACTTTCCTCTCTGATGATTCCTCCGAGGGTTGTAGTCGATGAGAGAGAGCGCCAGAGCGGCGTGCCGGATGCCCTCTCGAAGCTCGACGTCAGGGTCTACTACAGCACGCTGCGTGTGGCCGACTATGTACTGAGTCCCGAGATTGCGGTCGAGCGGAAGGCGCTCAGGGATTTCGTCTCGTCGGTCTACGATGGGAGGCTCTTCGTCCAGGCCTCCGAGATAGCCCGTTCGTACCGAAAGCCCTACCTCATCGTAGAGGGCGACATCAAGGAGCTCGGCGGGCTCACGAAGAACTTGAACTCGTACTACGGCGCGATAGCCTCCGTCACGCTGGTCCACGACCTCAGGGTCATGCACACGAGCGACCAGGCGCAAACCGCCGCTGCGATAGCCGCGCTCGCCAGACACAGTCGGACGCGCTCCCTGCCTTCCGGCTCCTTCACCACCCCACTCAAGGCGAACGACGAGCCACATCAGCAGCTCTATCTCGTCTCCGCGCTGCCCGGCGTGGGAACGAAGCTCGCCAAGAGGATGCTTTCGAGGTTCGGCTCGCCCAGAAGAATCATGAACCTGTCCGAATCGCAGCTCGCCATGGTGCAAGGCCTCGGCCCCAAACGTGCCGCGCGAATAGCGCACATGCTCGACACGCCACATCTCTCGCAGGGAGGAGCAGCAGTCCGACAGGAGAAGCTGGTGGAATGACAAGGACTGTGGCCCTGGTAGGGGGCACCGGAGACCTTGGGATAGGCCTTGGCTGCCGACTCTCAGCGAGCTACAGGGTGATTATAGGGTCGCGTGACACTGCGCGTGCCACCGAGGGAGCCGCCAGGGTCTCCGTCCTCTCGGGCGTGACGGCGACCGGCATGACCAACATCGAAGCCGCTGCAGCCTCGGACGTAACCATACTGACCATCCCCGACCTGCCCTCCAACGACATGTTGCTCTCGCTCAAGCCGAGTCTGCAGGGAAAGCTCGTGATCTCCCCAATAGTCCCGATGGAGTTCAGGGACGGCCTGTTCTTCCCCAAACCCTCTGCGAGCTCCGCGGCGGAGACCGTCGCCACCGTCCTCCAGACAAGAGTGGCCGCAGCGTTCCACAATGTCCCCGCCGAGCGCCTCGTGGAGCCTCGGACCGTACTCGACTACGATGTGCTGGTCGCCGCTGAGACGAGGGACACTTTCGCGGAGGCCTCAGAACTTGTCTCCTGCATCCAGAAGCTACGCCCGCT
>JASHZW010000090.1 GCA_030042335.1 Nitrososphaerales archaeon | reverse complement strand
GAGCTCAAGAAGCACGACAAGGAAGCTACGGCGAAATTCTCAATCTAGCCCCGAAAGCGTAAATACGCCAGCAAAGGCGATTTTCCGGAGAAGCTGAAAATGAACACCGAAACCACGGTTCACCTGGAGGGCAAGGATTTCGAGAAGGAGGTACTCCAGTCGAAGGTCCCCACTGTCGTGGACTTTTACGCCGACTGGTGCCCGCCATGCAGGATGGTCTCGCCCATTATCGACTCCCTATCAAAGGAGTACACTGGAAAGGCCAAGTTCGTCAAGATAAACACCGACGATAATCCCGAGCTCGCACAGAGATACGAGATAATGAGCATCCCGACGATAATGGTCTTCAAGAACGGCCAGGTCCACTCCGCGACCATCGGCGCCGGACCGGCCACGATGTACAGGCAGAAGATAGACGCAGCCCTGAAGTAGACCCAAGCGGCTCTCCCGCCGCGTCAGGTCTCCTTGGCTATGATGACCTCGGTGGACTTGATTATCGCTTCCACCTCGTCGCCCTCCTTGAGGTCGAGGTCCTCGACCGCTTCCTTCGAGATTATGGCGGTCAGCTTGGCCGGGGCGCTCACCGTCATCTTCACCGACGCAGTGACCGGCCCCTTCTCGACCTTGGTGATCTTCGCCTTGAGCCTGTTCCTCGCGCTCAGCTTGTAACCCGCGTGAACCATGAATTCTCTGTCCTCTAGCGCATTAAAAAGATACTTTCTGACCTTCCTGAAGTCTTGCAGGAGTTCGGCTCCGTGGGGGGTCAGTTTCGCCCCTCCGCCTGTCGCTCCGCCGACCCTCGTCTCGACGATCTTCATCCCGAGGCTCGACTCTATCGCCCTGATCCTGTCCCACGCGCTCCGGTACGACATCCCCGCGAGCCTTGCTCCCTCTGTAAGGGAGTTCGTCTCCGAGATTCTCCGGAGGAGGAACGCGTCCTTCTGGTCGAGCACGACCTGCCTGTTGTCTTCCAGCGAGAGCTTGAACACCGGCTGGAGATTCGCCGCCTTCCGAGAGACCAAGTAAGCTCGGCATTGAAAATGAACGCACGGACTTAAGTCTTGGGCAGGCCTTAGAAAGCATAATATACGCCGTTATGCACGCGGGTGCATAACGCCATGAGAACGAAGAAGGCTGGTATAGCGGGTGTTGTAATAGCTGCAATTGTGGTAGTGATCATAGTCATAGCAATCGCAGGATACGAGGTAGCGACCGTCTCTCCGTCGACGACAACGACGACAAGCACGAGCACGGTGGTCTCGCCGACGACGATAACCGGGACCGGAACGACGACCACGGTCATCTCGCCGACTACAATCACCACGACGTCCGTGGCCTTGGCGCCGCTGATCTCCTATTCTGCCGATGCCTACGCGACCGAGACGACTGCCCTGCTCACGGGCTTCTCCACGCAGACCGGGATACCGGTAGCACCCGTGGTGTCGGGGGGCTCTGACGCGGACGCGAGCGCGATAGAGGCAGGGGCGCCGGCTGACATATTCCTCTCCGCTGCCCTCTCTGCGACCGCTCCGTCACACCTGGGGAACCTGTCGTCCAACTGGGCGATAGGGATCGCATCGGACCAGATGGTGATCGCCTACTCCAACGCGACAGTGTCGAACTCCGCTGCCTCTTCCCTCATCACCGAGGCCCAGAGCGCGGAGAACTCCAACTCGACGTCCGCTTGGAATAGCTTCTTCAGCTCGCTCACCTCAGGCAGCGTGAAGATTGGAATATCCCTGCCAGCGGACGACCCGGCCGGACTCCGGGCCTGGATAGCCCTCGAAGCGGCAGGTTACCTCTACGACGGCGGGAACCAGCAAGCCTACGCGGCACCCTTGCTCAAGTCAGGGGACAACGTGAGCGCAAGCAGCGCTGCCGACCTCGTCGCGCCGCTGCAGGCGGGACAGATACAGTTCCTCTTCATCTACAAGTCGGCAGCTCTATCCGACGGGATAGGCTTCCTCACCCTCGACCCGCACGTCAACCTCTCGAGCCCCAGCCTGAACTCGTTCTACTCCCAGTTCTCCTACACCGACTCGGCAGGCACCACCGCGGGAGCCGCCATCGAGATAGTCATCACCGTTCCGCTGAGCAGCTCCAACACCGTCGAAGCTCTCGAGTTCGTACAGTACGTCGTGAGCAACGTACAGAGCCTGTCGTCCTACGGTCTGGTGGTGTCCTCGCCCGCGCTCCTCTACAGCAGCGTGACGGCCCCGCAGACGCTGCCAGCGGTCATCCAGCTGATGCTCACGCAGGGTCTCCTCGTACAAGCAGGGCCAATATAGGCCGCTTCATCTCTGTGTTGCCGGCGCACCAGAGATGAACTGGCTCAGGATCATTTCCATAACGGTACTCGTCCTCCTTCTCGTACCCGTCATCGTCCTCCTCTACTACGGACTCGGCCCTTTCCGGACGGCGGCGGGCTACAGCACGCTGGTTTTCCGTTCCATCGAGCTCTCGCTCTTCTCGTCCGCGGTGGCGGTCGTCGTCGATGTCATTCTCTTCACCCCTCTCGCGTACTACCTGGCGAGGGGGCGCGATAGGGTCGCCGAGGCGCTGGTCGACATACCGATCAGCGTCCCGCATCCGATAATCGGCGTGGCCTTGCTCATCCTCGACAGCCCCATCACGCCTACCGGCAAGTTCCTGCTCAGCCTTCACATCGACTTTTACGACACCATACTTGGACTCGTTATCGCGCTGGTGATAATGTCAGCTCCCATCTATGTGAAGTCCATGCAGCCCTACTTCGAGTCGAGGGACCCCGGCCCCGAAGACTTCGCCGCAGGACTGGGCGCGTCGAGGCTCCGGACGCTCTTCTCGGTGGTACTCCCGGATTCGCTCGACGGGCTCTCGAGTGCTTCTCTCATCTCGATGAGCAGGGCGCTGAGCGAGTTCGGCTCCATCTCGATAATCGCCTTCTACGTCCTACAGTATCCGTTCTATGGCGTCAGCCCTGCTTCGGTGACCATCTTCGGATTCTTCAGCGGGGCGGTACCCGGTGGCCTCGACGCCGCGGTCACGGCCTCCGCGGCCATGATACTCGTAGCCCTGCCCATAGCCGTCGCAGGGCACTTCGCAAGAAGGAGGTCCCGTTCCTGATAGACGCCAGCGCCAAGAAGAACCTCGGAAAGTTCTCTCTATCGGCGGAGCTTCACGATGAGGGCTTCATCTGTCTCGCAGGAAGGAACGGCTCGGGGAAGTCGAGCTTTCTGAAAGCAATATCGGGGCAGCTGAAGATAGACGAAGGCTTCGTCAGGGTCGACGGGAGGGACGTGACGAGGGTGCCCATGGAACAGAGAGGAATCGTCATCGTCACGCCCGGGTCGTCGATCCCTCACCTTACCGTGGACGCACACCTTCGGTGGGGTGCCAGGCTCAGGGGCGCGCCCCTCGACGAGACGCGCGTTTCGAGGGTGAAAGCCGAGCTCGGGATTGATTTCAAGGGAAAGACGAGGACACTGAGCCTGGGCATGAAGGAGAGGGTGGCTCTGGCGACCGCTCTTCTCTCCTCACCGAAGGCGATACTCGTCGATGAGGCCTTCTCCAACCTTCACGAACGGAACGACTTCATCGCTGCCTATCGCAGGCTCACGAAGGAAGCAGGCATCGACGTGATCTTCTCGTCGCAGGACGCGGCAGACGGGTCGCTCGCGGACCACCTGTACACGATAACAGAAGGTAAGACCGAGAAGGTCAGCTGAGTTTCGAACTTTATTAATCGAACGGGTCGGGGCGGCCACGTGGCGCTGCTCTCGTCGACGAGGTCGATCGGGGTCATCGGGTCAATAATGATAATCCTGTTCATTTTACCTGGCGCGGGCCCCTTTCTGGCCGTCATCGGCTGGGTGCTCGTCATGGTCGCCGCGTACCTGCTCTCGCAGCACGTCAACGCGAGAGGGATATTCAGCAACGTTCTGGTGGCTGCTGTCCTCGCTATCGTCGGCGTCATAGCTTTCACGGTCGTTGCGCTTAGCACGGTGCTGAGCTTTGCCGGAATCAACGGGATGGGCCTCTCCTCGCTCACGGACATCAACAGGACGGCCCTCGCTGCAGGTGATGTGCACGGGCTCGGGTCGCTGATCGTCGGTGTCCTGACAGGTCTCGCTCTCCTCTGGGTCTTCCTAGTCGCCTCTGCCTTCTTCCTGAGGAGGAGCTACGACCAGATTGCCCGAAGGTTCAACGCCAGGTGGTTCTCGACCGCTGCGCTCGTCTACCTGATCGGCGCGGCGCTCACGATAATCGGGATAGGCCTGATAATCGTGTTCGTAGCGGAGATAATGCAGGCGTTCGCGTTTTACTCCCTGCCTGACCAGCTCCCCGAGGACAAGGAACGCCCCGTCCCGATGACGGTGCCGCCCCCGCCTCCCCAGCAATTCTGATTCTCGTCAGCTGGCTAGGACGTACTCCCGGTCGCCCTCGAAGGGCGTCTCCTTCTCGCCAATGCTCTTGAGAAGGAAGCGCGTACCGTTTCCTTCGGTCCATGCAGCGGGGGTCGTCTCCCCGTTGTGGATGCTCTCATACTCCTCTATGCTCAGTTTCTTCCTCG
>JASHZW010000089.1 GCA_030042335.1 Nitrososphaerales archaeon | reverse complement strand
AGAGAGCTTCTCTGGACGCAAGAGGCCAAGCTTTCGAAGAGTCTCCGCACCATACGGGAGAAGCTCGCGCAGAAGCAGGAGAGCTTGGACGATCTCAACGACCAGCAGAAGCGGTCTGGCTCTGAATCTGAGGTACTCCGCAAGTCGCTGCTGGAGAAGCAGGTGGAACTGGGAAAGCTGTATGGTGCGGTTATCCGGGCCGAGAGGGAGCGCGCTTCCGACGAAGGGGCACGGAAGGCGATGGAGAACCTCCGCGACGAGCTGGAGAGCCTTAGGGAGGGTCTGGCGTCGCTCAAGTCTGAGCTCGACCAGAAGAAACAGAAGCACGTCCAGGAATTCATAGACTTCTCATCCCAAAAGTCGAAGCGCGAGCTCGACGAGGCCTCGCGCAAGAAGACAGAGCTCGAGAGAGAGATATCCTCGCTGCAGGCCGAGGTCGGAGGTGCAGGTGATTCGATTAAGCGTATCACCGACGAATACATCTCACAGAGAGTGAAATTCGAGGTCTTGGGCTTCCGCATCAAGCTGACAGAGTCGGAGATGAGGGATCTAGAGCGCTCCGAGAGGGAAGTGGAGGGCGAATTGAACGCCCTCAATGCGGACCTCGAAAGAGCAGGCGAGAGGATAATCACGGAGAGACAGCCGTATGAGGTCTCCGAGGAGATGAAGCTCGTCTCCGCGCAGCTGCAGAAACTCCAGGACCTCCCCGAGGACGCCGAGCGCATCTATAAGGACTATGTCGGTAACATCGAGGGGCTCAAGGACAAGCTGCAGCAGCTTCAGGAGAACAGGAAGCTCATGCTCAAGGAGCTGGAGGAGCGGAAGAAAGCGTGGAGGGACGCGGTCGCAGGGCTGATTGAAGAGATAACACCAGTGTATCAGCAGATTTTGGCTACGGTCGATGCTCTGGGAGGCGTACGCCTTGAGGAGGGAACGAGCATCGAAGAGACCGGGCTTCAGCTGTTGGTCGGCTACAAGGGCGCGCCCCCTAGTGTGCTGGATCCCTATACGCAGAGTGGCGGCGAGAGGTCTGTAGCTCTAGTCGCATTCATACTGTCGCTGCAGAGCAGAATAATATCGCCGCTGAGGGCGATGGACGAATTCGACATCCACATGGACCCGAAGAACAGGGAGGCGATATTCAAGATGATACTCGCCCAGTCCCGCATGAACCAGAGCTCCCAGAACATAGTAATCACGCCTTCGATAATCTCTGTAATCGACAAGTCTGCTCACGTGATTACCGTCCAGTTAGTACACGGAGCATCCGAGGTGAAGGAGTTCGCCGGAAAAGCAGGATAAGAAGCTCGAAGACATCCTCCGGCTCATCGAGCTCTGCCGGAGCGTCCAGTCGTCGAGTGTGGATCCCTTCCAGATTGACATACGGGAGAAGCTCGAGACCCTCAAGAAACATCTCCCCGAATGGAAACTCATCGACGTGATGCTGAAGGATTCTGAGGCCATGCAGCAGCTGGTGGCAATCGTCAAGCTCCAGGATCAGTGGATCAAGCACAGGGCGTCGTCGCTCTACATCGACCCTATGCTGCTGGAGCTGAAGATTAGGCTACTCTCCAAGGAGGACCTAGCGAACAGCTTCGTGAAGTGCTGGCACCCAACAGCACAGGTGGACCAGCTAACCGCGAAAGGCCTCGAGAAGGCTTTCGTCTACTGGCGCGAGCTCGTCCCTATGTCGGAAAGGTTCCGCAACGAGTTCGGCAATTACGGTACCGTCGCCGGTCAGATGGATTTCGAAGAGCTCGAGTCACTCAACATCTTCACGAAGGAGCAGTTCGAGACGCGCCTGAACAGGCTCAACGACGAACTGCTACAGAAGACCGGCGGCTCGGAGATGGACTACAGGTCGTTCATAGACGCCAAGACCTTCGAAGAGAAGGCGGTGAGGGCCTACCTCGCGGCATTTCTGGTCACCGAGGGAAGGGCGACGATAAGGACGGACCCGCTCACCGAGAAGATATTCATCTCGCCCGTGGTCGGGAAGCCCGGACCTGAAACCAAGTCGGTGGCGATAGAGATAACATGAGCGACAGCGACGCGGAGAGAGCCATCCTCGAGAAGAAGATGAGGAAGGCCCTGCAGATCTTGATACTCCAGAGGGGTAGGAACCCGGGAGTAAAGGGATGGGAGATGAAGAGGCACCTCGGCAAGGACTACAAGACGATTCTCCAGGTCCTCTCGACCGACCTCAAGTCCCTCGGCCTCGAGGTCCACGACGTCCCGGGTATAGAGGGCACGGACGACTCGACCAGGTTCCTGCTTCGTTTCAGGGACTCGCCAACGCTGAGCGAGGCCGAAGGAGCAGGTTTCAGGATTGACGACCTTGCCGTTCTCGCCGCCTCGATTGCGATGGTCAACTCCAAGCAGGGGAGGGTTGGCCGGAAAGAACTCGAGAACTTCCTCAGGGAAAAGTTCCCCCGCTGGAGGATTGACTACTCTCTGGACAGGTTCATCAAGCGGGGATACCTGGACCAGGACGACAAAGGCCTCCTGAGGATAGGCTGGAGGACGAGAGCAGAGGTAGACGAGAAGTCGTTGATGACGATAATCCTCGCCCGCGACACCGCACAGAGATGACTCTCCCCTAGCATCTTAAATCCGACCACAAGGGACCTGGAACAGTGTCCCGGGTCGACAACGTGAGCAGGGGCCGCACTATCGAGGTCACCACTTACCTCCCTATTCCTCCTGCCAGGTCGAAGGAGTTCTGGACGAAGTGGAAAATCCAGCATATCAGGCAGATGGCAACGACCGGTCGAGCCGCCAGCGAACCCTTCATCCCGGACGCAGAGCGTGGTAACCGGGTCCTCGACAAGCTGTATCTCAGGGAGGAGCACTCGTCCCACGCGGAATCCGCCGGTGCCACGAACGTCCCACTGTTCCCGGGCTCAGAGATGGAGCTCTCATCACCGCTCTACCTAGGGGACATGTCGTTCGGTGCCCTCTCCGGCATACCCAACATCGCCATAGCTAGGGCTGCTGACGAGACGAAGGTCCTGGCGGGAACCGGCGAAGGCGGATTGCTCAAGGAGGTCGCGGACTGCGACCGCATAACGGTGCAGTGGGCCTCGGCGCGATTCGGGGTCACGATATCATCGCTGCTCAAGGGAAAAGCTGTCGTCATCAAGATCGGGCAGGGGGCAAAGCCCGGGATAGGCGGTCATCTTCCTGGGGTGAAGGTCACCGAACCGATATCGGAGACCAGGAGAATTCCGGTTGGAAAGGATGCCATTTCTCCGGCGCCCCACCACGACATATACTCGATAGAAGATCTCGGCCAGAGGATACTCGGCCTGAAGGAGGCGACCGGGAAGCCGGTCTTCGTGAAGGTCGGCGCGACGAACTACATTCCCTACATAGCCTCAGGGATTGCGCGGATGGGTGCCGCAGGGATAATCATTGACGGTGCCGGCGCCGGGACGGGTGCAGCCCCCTCGATAGTCAAGGACAACGTGGGGATACCCATCGAGCTGGCTACGGCCTCGGTCGATGCCATACTGAAGAAGGAGGGTTTCAGAGACCGTTTCACTGTAATCGCCGCTGGCCGCGTGAGCACTCCCGAAGATTCGCTCAAGCTGATGGCGCTCGGGGCTGACATCACGAGTCTGGGGACCGCCACGCTGATGGCACTAGGCTGCCTCATGGTCCACAAGTGCCACATCGGCTACTGCCCGGCCGTCCTCACGAACAAGATAGCACCCAACCAGGTGAGGTCGCTCTCGCTGCAGCAGTCTATCAGATGGCTGGTTAACCTGATCAACGGATGGACGGAGGAGATGAGGCTGCTGATGGAGAGGATCGGAGTTAGCGATGTCGCGGAGATAAGAGGGCGGAGAGACCTGCTCTATCACCGCTCGCTGAACGCGGAGACTGCCTCGATTCTCGGCTTTGATGCGCCCTCACCAGACGGGAGAACAGACGGCCATAGATGTGTCCTTCCCATCGCACGCCAGAACCTCTGGCCACCCCACAGGGTGGGTATCCTTAGGGACATGGCCGGGACAACGGGAAAGTATCCCGCTGAGTCGGAGATCTCAAGCATGGGGACCAACAGTCCGCCCTTCATAGAGGAGCCCGTCCGTCTGGCCGACTGGCTGGTGACCGACGGCGCACAGGTCACGCGGCCTAGTATAGACCCCTACAGGGAGGAGATTGAGATATCGAGCTACATCGGAGGCACCGACCTGAGGATCTCTTCCCCATTCTTCTTCACGCACCTCCCCCCAAACGCTCCCGAGGGCATCGTCCTGATGTTCGCCAAGGCGAGCAACGCCATGGGGCTGCTGCTCGACGTCGACGAGACCACGCCCGCGGTTCTCGAGCCCTACAAGGACAGGGTGATCTCCGACATCCGGAGCGGCCTGAGCTCTGGCGTGCGGTCTGTCAGACTCGGCTGGTACCTCTCCCAGGGCGACCATGGCAGGATGCAAGCCGCGGCGCAGGAAGCCAAGCTCGTGCTCAGGGCGCCCAGCTCGCGGGATGCGATCGGGCTCATAATCAGGAACCTCGCAAGCTTGGACGGGTTTTCCGGCATAATCATCGATGAGGATGAGCCCGGCTCCGACACACAGGTCGAGACTGCCGTCTCGCTGCTCGACCGCGAACTGAAGCAACACGGCGCGCGGGGGAGGCTGAACGTCATCGCGGAAGGGAACGGCCTGAGGGGCTCTGACGACGTCTTCAAGACCATCGCGCTCGGAGCCGACTGCGTCGGTTTCGGTAAGGCCGCGTTATTAGCGATTGGTGTGGAGGAGGATGACAGCGAAATGATTCTCGACTCCAAGGCTTCCCAAAGGCTCGAGAACTTCATAGCGGCGACCCAAAAGGACATCAAACTCCTTGCGGGCGCTGCGGGCATCAGCAACATCAACTCGACGTTGACCGGAAACAGGGAGCTGTTGCGGTCGATCGACCTCGAACCTTCATCGAGGATAGAGCTGGGGGTAAAGCCAGCAGGGGCTGCATAAATTGAACCTCGATGATATCGCGTTCGACAGGCGTTTCGGGCAGCCTCTGATGAAGGACGGGTGCGGCGTCTTCGGGATTCTGCGGAAGCAGGACGCGCCGCTGATAACCAACCAGGTGGCCGTGAACGGGATATCCTGCATCAAGTACCGCGGAAGCGATCTCGGAGCGGGTTATGCCGCTTTCAGGACCCGAGCTGGGCAGCCAGCGCCGTATCGGGTGCAAGCTTTCGTCACTGATGGCGGGGTCGCGGAGCATATAGGCTCCGTTCTCCGGGAGCGCGTCGGTCCTATCGGAAGTCAGTCGCTGCGCGTCGTGGACCCTAGGAGGAAGGGCCTCTCGGTGTGGGAGGCGACCATAAGCCCGTCCTCGGCGAACTCCGATTCGATCATCGAGAGCGCGGTGGATTCGGTGAACGCGTCCCTCTTCAAAGAGACCTTCGAGGGTCGGGTCTTCTCCTACGGTCGATATCTCACGGTCTACAAGGAGGTAGGTTACCCTGCGGAGGTCGCCAAGATGTGGGGACTGGAGGGCGACCAGGGAGGCGCCGACATGTGGATAGCCCACACGAGACAGCCGACCAACTCCCCGGGTTCGCTACCCATCTGGTCGCACCCTTTCGCGTCGATGAACACGGCGATAGTCCACAACGGCGACATCAGCTCCTATGGTTCCAACATGGAGCTCCTCAACTCCTGGGGTATCAAGAGCCACGTCGGCACCGACAGTGAGGTCATCGCCAGGCTACTCGACCATCTGATCAGGATTGACGGACTGAGCATAGCCGAGGCCGCTACCATCCTCACGAATCCCTTTGAAAGGAACATCTCCAAGGAGATGAGAGACCTCCTCTACCGCTACAGGGGGGCGAGGCTCGATGGGCCCTTCGCCGTAGTCGCAGGCTACGCCGACGGGAAGGACACCTATCTCATCGCACTGACCGACAGGTCAAAGTTCCGACCACTATTGTTGGGCGAGGACGAGAACTACTTCTACGTGGCGAGCGAAGAGAACCAGATAAGGAACCAGTCGAAGCACGCGAAGGTCTGGACCCCGGAGCCGGGGGCTTTCTTCATTGCTTCCCTCCGGGAGGGTCTCATCGAGACCGGTTCGGAGAGGAGCATCAACACCCAGAGCGGGGCGCTGCCCGACGACCTGACTCCAGCAGGCTTCACCGGATTCACCAAGGTCGATGCGACCGGCAGGGGGTTCAAGGAGCTCAACGAAGTGATAGCGAGCTCCTATTCGCGCGGCGAGCCCGGGATAGTCATCGAGAACTGCACGGGGCAGCGATACCTCGGGATAGGCATCTCGACACGATCGGACGGCCGCGCCACATCGTTCAAGGTAGTGGTGACAGGCTTCCCGGGTAACTGCCTAGCCAACCTGAACGACGGCGCGTCGTTCGAGGTCTTCGGGAACGTCGCCGATGACATGGCCGACGCGATGCACGCGGGCTCCATAGTGGTCCACGGCAACTGCAGGGACGTCGTCGCGCAGGCGCTCCAAGGAGGCAGGATCTTCGTCCGCGGGACCGTGGGGAACAGAGCCGCCATCCAGATGAGGGAGTACACGAAGGAGCGCCCCTTCCTTATAGTCGGCGAGACAGCGGACGACTACCTCGGGGAGTACATGGCCGGGGGCGTAGTGATAGTCCTGAACCTATCAAACTCCTCGAAGGCCGCGAGGAACTACATAGGCACAGGAATGGTCGGAGGAAGGATATACATCCGGGGGAAGGTAGAAGAGCACCAGCTCGGCCTGATACCGCAGCGAGAGGACATTCTGAGGTACCTCAAGGCGCAGACGCAGGAAGGTACCCTCTCACAAGAAGCCTACGACACCATAGCCAGCGCAGAGTATCCCAGCACCAGGCTTCTCTCGGAGTCACTTCCGGAGCCGCTCCTGATCAGGGTCCTTACGGTCTTCTTCACCACGAAGTACACCAAGCCACTGGTCGTGGAGTCGAGGCGCCTGAACCGGGACGACCTCGCGGTCATCGGCGAAAGACTCGACCAGTTCTTCAGGGCCTTCTCCCTGTCCGATGATACCGTGGCAGACGTCCTTTCCTCCGAGTTCACGATAATCAAGACCAAGGAGGACAAAATGGAACTCCATGTGCCGCCCCAAGAGGCCACTGTAGAGGAGTAGCCGATAGCGCGATGCCGGAAAAGGCCTCGGATATCTGGTGGCTTTTCTCCAGACAGACCGTTAGCGTCACCATCAAAGAGAGCGTTCTGAAGGCGGCTGTCCTGATGAAGAACAGGAACTTCAGGCATCTGCCTATACTGGCAGAGTCTGGAAAGCTCCTGGGCATCATCTCAGTCCAGGACATCGTCGACTCGCTGAACCTCACGCTCCAGGCGTCGACATCCGCAGACGACGTGAGGCGCTCCCTCGAGATTCCTGTAGAGAGGATAATGACGGGCCAGCCGGTAGCCGTCGAACCCTGGGACGGGCTGAAGGAAGTCATCAACAAGTTCTCCGTCTATAACGTGGGCGCGCTCCCGGTCGTCAACCTGACGGGAGTCGTCGAGGGAATAATCACGCTCCGCGACCTCGTTAGCCTGATGGGTACGAGCTCGTCCCCACTCAACGTGCCCGTTTCGGAGATAATGAGCACGAACGTCGCTACGATAGACCCGAGCTCGTACCTAGCAGAAGCGGTGCAACTCATGTCCGAACGAAGGGTCAGGAGGCTCCCCGTCGTCTCTGGCGGGAACTCACTTCAGGGTGTGCTGACGAACAAGGACGTGCTCAGGCACACCGTCAGGATAGTCGGCGCGGGGACGAACCCCTCAGCGTTCGAACGCAAGGTTGCTGAGATGATGACCGCTGACGTGGTCGCCATCGACGGCGAAGACGACGTCCGGTCAGCGGCGAACCTGATGACCACCTTCGGCGTCGGCGGCTTGGTTGTCAGTGGCTTGCCCCAGAACAGGATAGCTCTTGTCACCGAGAGGGACCTGATACGATCGCTCTCCTCGAAGAGAGGGGTGGATTTCCTGGTCGGCTCGATGCAGTACGAGCTCGAGGCGGAGGACGCGATGTCCAGAATCCGGACGCATACCTCGCGCTGAGCCTTCAGGGTGCGAAGTAGCGCCGCTTCAGGGCTTCCCTCTCACCCTCGATGACCAGGTCGATGATATCCCTCCCTTCCTCCGTCTTCCTCGCCAGGAGGTTGCCCACCTCGCCAAGTCTGATTCCTCTCCCAGCCATGAGATAGAGCGCCTCCGTACCGTACTCCTTAACGAGCTGTGACGATCTGCGGAGGGTGTCTATGAGCTTCATGTATTTGCCCTGCAGCTCGGAGCGGCTCCTCGCCTTGAGGGCAAGGCCGAATATCGTCTCGTAGGACTCGGTCGAGTAACCGACAGCGTCCTTGCCACAGCGTGGGCAGACGGCTGGCTGGATGTTCCCGACCTTCTTCAGTTCGATGTAGTCCCAGCAGGCCGTACAACATGCGACCAGGAAGCTGTCCATGATTCTCGCTTCGCTAGACTGTCTTATGATCGCCCGCAGCCTCTCCGGGGAGACTATCTCCCCGCGCT
>JASHZW010000088.1 GCA_030042335.1 Nitrososphaerales archaeon | reverse complement strand
TCGCTGTTAGGCTCGGCCACGATGAGCGTCCTCTCGAACTGCCCCATTCCCTGCGCGTTTATCCTGAAGTAGGACTGGAGAGGCATCGTGATCTTGACTCCCTCCGGGACGTAGATGAACGGGCCGTCGCTCCATACCGCGCTGTTCAGGGCGGCGAACTTGTTGTCGCTGGGAGGGACGATCTTGCCGATGTACTTCTTGACCAGGTCGGGATATTCCTTGACAGCGTTCCCGACGCTCGTGAATATGACACCCTGCTTCTGCAAATCCTTCTGGAGGCTGTTGTAGACCTCTTGGCTCTCGTAGATGGCGCCGACACCCGCCAGGAATTTGCGCTCGGCCTCGGGAATCCCCAGTTTCTCAAATGTGTTCCTTATCTCGAGTGGAACATCCTCCCACTTCTTGGCGGTGTCCTTCGCAGGCTGCGCATAATAGTAAAAGTCGTCGAACTTGATCGGCGAGAGGTCGACCCCCCATGTGGGAACAGGTCTGGCGAGGAAGTTCTTTAGCGCCCTAAGCCTGAACTCTTCCATCCAACCGGGCTCATCACGGATGCGGGAAATTTCCTTGACTACATCCTCGTTGAGTCCCTTGAGCCTTTGGTCTAGGTATCCTGTCGAGTCTGCGAAGCCATACTTCGACTTGTAATCATCTGTTACGATTTCTGCGGCGGAAGTCATCGTAGCTCTGCTTATTACTTACGTTATACTATAAAAATATTTCAGGGTACGGTTCTGGGAAGCTCCCGTCGGTTCCACTTGACTTTAGGGCTGTCAACTTTCATCGGACTCTAGTAGTTTGAAGTCTGATCGTGAAAGGGAAGTCACATCGTCACTTCAAGATGGACAGACCCGAACGGAGTGATGGTACTTGCTGGAGCACCGTCGAGGGAAGCGGTCAGGTTCCCGTTGCTCATATCCATCTTGGAGACAGTCAAGATTAGGGTGTCGTCAACTTGTGCTGAGCCAGCAAGCAGCTTGACACTGGTCGTATTCCATTCGTGGACTGAGATGAATCCATCTCCATTTCCAGTGTAACAAGCGCTGAACTGCTGGATTTGGTTCCCTCCTATTCCCACTCCTGTATATCCCACCAGCACTGCACTCCAAGTAGCGGAATAGTTCACTTGCACAAGGAAGAATGGAAAGTCAGCGGAAGCGACTGTACTTGAGGCCTGACCACAGGAATTTGATTGAGTTGACTGTGTCGACGATGATGCCCTCAATTCCGAATAATACGCGGAGCCAAAGATTGAACTTGTCACCACCGCGCCTGCGATTATTATCGCGATGAAAATTCGCGTTGAAGAACGATTCGCGTTCGGCTGATTCATACACAACGGAATCCGCAGGCTCAATCTTTTACGGATTTCGAAACGTTCTGAATAAGCGTCTTTCATCTGTTGTCTCCCTTGACTATGATTCCCGCGGCCTCTGCCGGAGTCCGAGAGAAAGAGCGGCTAACAATAATTCAGAAGGCGGCCAAGAAAGCCTAATACGAAGGCAAGAACGACTACACCACGGATGAGGCGGAGTATCAAGATAGGAGTTGCTATCGTCCTGATTTTCTTCTTTGCCCCAATAATCCCACTTAGTTATCCGAGTTTCCGTGTCCTACCTTTAGCGGCCACTGAGTGTGGAGCAGTCGTGTCCACCCCTCACGTTCTAGTCCTCGCATCGCCATCATTCGTCCTATCCCCTATTTTCATGAGGGGCGTCACCGTGAACTTTGGGCTCGATGTGGTCCCTTCGAGCAGCTATCCTGTCCAGTTCGCGCCTATCGGTTACTATAACGGTCCCGTGCTGTGCGCATGACCCGGGAGTTGACAGTCCCGAGTATGACCCTAAGTTACCAGAGCCGATGTGCGAGCCGTCGGATGAAGGTCTACAGCCCTAAAATTGAGGGAACTGACGCAAACCTGAAAGAAGTCAGGCGACGATACCCGCCTGTTCCTTCAGCCAACCATATCCCTTCTCCTCAAGCTTGAGCGAGAGGTCTTCTCCTCCAGAGGCGGTTATCTTGCCTTCGTAGAGTACATGCACATAGGTCGGTTTGACATACTTCAGGATGCGCTGGTAGTGTGTGATTATCAGGACACCGAGGTCGGCTCCGGCAATCTTTGTCACCCCTTCGGCGACGGTCTTCAGAGCGTCGATGTCGAGACCAGAGTCGGTCTCATCTAGGACGGCAAACTTCGGGCGGAGCAGCGCGAGCTGGAGTATCTCCGCGCGCTTCTTCTCGCCTCCGGAGAACCCCTCGTTCAAGTAACGATTCATGAACGACTCGTCGACCCCAAGAAGCTTCATCTTTTCGTTCATCGCCTCACGAAACTCGAAGAGCGTCGGTGGCTGGTTCTTCTCATCCGTGTGGACAGAGTTGTAAGCGGCTCTGAGGAAGGAGAACATGGTCACACCGGGGACGGTGACGGGATACTGGAAGGCGAGGAACAGGCCTGCTCTTGCCCGCTTGTCAGGTGGAAGGCTTACCATGCTTTGTCCGTCTATCAGGATATCCCCGCTGGTTACCTTGTACTTGGGATGCCCGAGGAGCGTGTAGGCGAGAGTACTCTTGCCTGAGCCGTTGGGCCCCATGAGCGCGTGCACCTCACCCTGCTTGATCGTCAGGTTGACGCCTTTCAGTATCTCCCTGCCTTCGACCTGGGCGTGAAGGTCCTTGATCTCCAGAGTCGCCATGAGCTTACTGCCCCCGAGAACTCCCCTAATTATTTAAACATATAACCTAAGTTATAGCCTTAGATTATTATCGGAATAATCAGCCCAGAATAAAATGTGCAGCCGGAATTAAATACGCGGAGCGGCAACAACTACTATGACAGGTTACACCGCGCCGAATATCCCGGCGAACAAAGTTACACCAGTTCTTGTGAGAGACGAGCTCCTCAAATGCTTCGAGAGTGCCAACAAGGAATTCATGGATGTACTGCACCAGCCGGCTACAGACGCGCAGATACGCGCTCAGGTCCAACAGTTCGTCGGAGGTGTATTCCAGAATTGCGGTGTGAGCTTCGAGAAACCCACCAAGGCCGGAATTCTGACCGCGATCGGTCAGTGCAAGGCCAACGCGGAGTCGATGATGGGTCCTGCGGGGTCCAGCATCATTGCCCATCACTACGCCGAGATGATCAAGCTGGTGGACAAGCTCCCGGATTCCTGAGTCACACGCAGAAACGGGATATCTTCGAGGCCACCGCCTCGAGCACCTCCCTGTCCATGGAGGAATGAGCGTTCAGCTCGTCGCTGTCTATATCGATTTCGCCAACTACCTTGCTCTCGTGGTGTATCGGGACTACGATTTCGGATTTCGTGTTGGCGAAGCACTCGAGATATCGCGGGTCCTTGCTGACGTCCGAGACGATCTCAGTCCTGCCTGACTTGGCAGCGAAACCGCAGACCCCCTTGCCCACGGGTATCACCGTGTGCACGGTCGCCGCTGGACCGGACCACGAATCGAGGTGTAGATCGTTGCCATTGACGAGATATATCCCTACCCAGTTGTAGGTGGGGACCCCGTTCAGGATCTTGACGACCTTCTTCCTCACCTCAGACGGTTTGGCGGTGGTCGTAGCCACCTCCACCTGTGCCAGAAGTTCCTTGGCTTTTTCCCTGTCCATGCGATATGTTGTTTTCATTCTATTTTCTTACCTTCGAAGACAACCTTGAAGAGAACCGCCGCGATGAGACTCTGGTATCGGTCCGAACCCGTAAAGCCAGGTACCAAGAAATCGGAGTCGGACTGAAAACGAGAGGGACCAGCGCCAGTCCGAAGCTCCTCGCTGGGTTCATACGCTTCCGCCACCAAAATGCTCGACAGTGGTCGCTCCATCAAAATTTTCGGAATCTCGGCGACCCCCGATGATATTTAAGTTCTGACAAAGGGTGCTGATTCAGGGCTGTTATGCGTGGCCCTCTTCGACCTCGGGTTTACCCCACCTTCCGACTTTCACTGTCGAGTGCGACCGAAATAGCTTCAGCGCGTTCTGGTAGTGCTCCAGCTCTAGCTCGATGTAGCGCATCTCGACGCGCAGCTCCTCCGCCTTCTTCTCCTTGCCCTTTCGGGAGCTCAGCTGTGCGAGTTTGGTCTTCCTCTCCTCCAACATCTTACCGAGGAGTTGTTCGTACTCGCTGGACACGATAGGCCGGCCTCCTTCCGGCCGTATAAACTCTGGGGCATTCCAATGTTATTAACGGTGATGAGCGGACGGCTGGCTGTGGCCACGTATACGGACGAGGTGGAGTTCTACGGGCATCCGATGGTGAGGTCTCTGCATAGGACCACGATAGAGGTGACGAAGGACCCCCATCTCAGCATAAACGGGGACTGCATAATCGGGGTAAGGGCCGACAAGGGTCTCTCCGAGCTCTCCGCGTCGGTCAGGGACTCGATCTCGAACGACAGTTCCCGGGTCCTGATAACGATAGAGGTCCCTCAGGAGAGATTCTCGGTCAAGGCCACCGGGGCGTCGGCGCTCACCCTAGAGAGCCACGAGGAGATGGTCATCAGGAAGAGTACCTTCATCTCCCCCCGCACGCTGGCGCTGAATGCTGACGCTGCAGCGAAGGACATCCCGAGGACGATGGTGGAAAGCCTAAGGAAGCCCGAGACGAGGGGCCTGCTCAAGATTGAGGTCGGTGTCTGATGCCTTTCACCGTAGTCGCGAACACGATGCAGGCTCTCGTAAAGTACCATGGGATGAAGGACTGGAAGCTGCGTATTCCATACCATGACAGCATATCGGTCAACACGACGCCTCTCTACTCCGAGGTCAAGGTCACCGAGGGTCGAGATAGTGCGCTGCTGGTCGAAGGGAAGGAGAACGAGGACGCTCTCCGCCGGCTGCAACCCGTCTCATGGAGACTGACGGGCAAGAACTTCGAGGAACTGAGGCTCAGGATCGATTCGAAGAACATGCCTGGCGTCGACGGGAAGGGCCTCGGGTTCTCCTCCTCCGCAGGTGCCGCTCTTACCTTCGCGATAGACCACGCAGTCAACAAAGGGAACTCCGACCTCAAGGACCTCTCAAGGGTCTCCAGACTCTTCGCGGCATCGGCCTCCAGGACGATGGTCGGAGGCTTCTCGCGGCTCTACGCGGGCAAGGGTGACGAGGACACGTATTCGGAGAAGTTCGCGGATGAGAAGGACCTGCCTCTAAGGACGGTGATTGTGCCGTTGCCTTCGAGCGTGAGGACGGAGATGGCCCACGAAGAGGTAGAGTCTTCGCCCTTCTTCAAAGCAAGGATCGAGAGCGCCTCGAAGAGGTGCGACCAGGTGGAGAAGACCGTACGCGGCGGTGATTTCCGGACGCTTGGGGAGCTGGTGGAACAGGACACAATGGAGCTGCACAGCGTGACGATGACAGGGAAGAACCACCTCGTCGTCATGAGTCCCGACACGATCCGAGTGATAACCAAGGTAAGGGAGCTGAGGTCGAACAGCATCGAGGCGTACTTCTCCATGCAGACTGGACCTTCCGTCTTCATCAACACGACCGAGGAGGATGAGGGCAAGGTCAAGAATGCCATCTCAAAGATGGGCTATCGCGTCCTACTATCGACCGTCGGCAAGGGTGCCAGGCTCAAAAGGTCCTAGTCTGCGCTTAATAGGGCGCCCGCGCTCAATTATACGGCGCTTGCCCCGCAGCATCAAGACCGTCGAGGAGTACCTCAGAGAGCTCAAGCAGAACAAGAAGGAGAAGCCACCCGAGGTAAAGAAGGCGCTTGAGGTCTACATCGAACTGTGGGAGACCGCCATCAAGAACAAGGCGGTCGCTCCTGATGAGAACGTCGATGATGCCGTCGCGAAGCTCGACGCCAAGGGCGGCCTGTACAAAGTGGCGAGCGGCTAGGGTCTCGGCATTCTATCTCGGGCTGTGGCGCCGACCGAGTAAGACCTGAGGAACTTCAGATTGAACAGCGATGCGGCTGCGGAGTTCCTCACGAGCTCATCCTCATCCTTCAGCGCAGCCTCGAGCGTGGCGCGTGCCGACTGGTTACCTATCGAACCAAGCGCGGCAGCCGTCTCGTGTCTGACGATGGCCTCCTTGTCGTGCTTCACTGCCTCCTCGAGGGCGGGGACACCCGAGGCGAGCCCCATCTGTCCGAGCGTGAACCCGGCCTCGTGTCTCACTAGAGGGTCGGGGTCGTTCAGGACGACGTCCGAGAGCGTTGAGACGGAGAGTTCGCTCCCGAGCTCCGCGAGAATCGTGACGGCATGAACGCGCAGGACCAAGCTGGGCTCGTTCTTTAGGACATCGACGAAGAACTCCTCATTCTTCTTCTCATACTGATCTTCCATCTGTCTCATCACCTCGAGGCAATGTTTCTCGTCATCAACGACGGTGGTCGTATACACGCTGCCCGACTGAAGCGGGAGTGTTATAACCTAAACGACGGTCAGATGAGTGTCAAGACTGCGGCGAGGGCACCGTTCTCGGAGTCGGAATCGCTTCCTGAGCCCGTGACTATGATGACATCGCCGTCCTGGGGACCTGTCTTGCGGATGATAATCCAAGGCTCGCTCGGGCCGTCCTTCTCGCAGTCGGTGCCTTCGCCTGGTATTGTGAACCTGCCGGAACGGAAGACAGCCGTGAAAGCCCCGTCCGCCCCGGCCTTTATCGCCGCGTCCCGCTGCTCTATTCCGTAGCGAACCTCCTTCGCGGCGCCCTTCACGAGTACCGCCCAGCAGTGTTCCCCCAGCGCGAGTCCCCTGGCCTTGACGGGACGGGACCATGGCAAAAGGGAAGACAGGTTTGCATATTCCTTCTGCCCCTTGGCGCTCAGTCTGCATCCCTCGGCCTCGATCACGATCAGCTGGTTGTCCTTGAGCCTCTTTATGAGCGTCCTGACCTCACCCTGTCCGAGGCCAGTTAGGGACCCGAGTCTGCCCCTCCCCACCGCTCCTGAGCGTCCTATGGCGAGGATTGCTTTCAACACATGGACCTGCGTGAATACC
>JASHZW010000087.1 GCA_030042335.1 Nitrososphaerales archaeon | reverse complement strand
AGCTCGACTGGGACTACATCAAGAACCTCTCTCTCGTCCCCAAAATTCTCGCGATATGCCTGAAGTGCGGGTTCGTGGCGACGGAGTCGCTCACTCCCGTCGAGGCCAACAGCGTATACAACACGCCCTGAGCAGCTTCAGACCGTCAATGCATAAATAGAAACTGGAGGGCGCGGGCGTTCCCATGAAAAGTGAGGAGGATCTAGGCGCCTGGAGGCGCACTCACTACTCCTCCCAGATCGTACCAGAGATGGACGGGAAGGAAGTAACGATTTTTGGCTGGGTGAGCAGCGTAAGGACGCAGGGCAGGATCACTTTCCTGATCGTGAACGACAAAGAAGGCTCTTTCCAGGTGACGGTGGTCAATGGAAAAGCCAGCGACGAGGTCGTCGAAAAGGTGGCCGAGGTCGGAGAGCATGCTAGCATAGGGGTGAAGGGTGCCGTGAAGACCATGACAAAGGCGCCGAACGGTGCGGAAGTAATCCCGAGCGAGATCAAGGTCCTGAACCACGCTAAGAAGCCCGCGTTCAGCGTCTTCGGTGGGGCGCTCCCTTCAATCGACAAGAGACTCGACATCAGGGCGGTCGACCTCAGGAGGGACAAGGCCCAGGCGCTCTTCAAGATACAGAGGGTTCTACTGCGGTCCCTCAGGGCCTTCTTCGACGAGAGGGGCTACTCTGAGGTCAGGACCCCGAAACTGATCTCGACGGCCACCGAGGGAGGTGCCTCGCTCTTCTCCGTACTTTACTACAACAGACCGGCCTTCCTGACGCAGAGCCCCCAGCTCTACAAGGAGGAGCTGACGCTGGCGTTCGAGAAGGTCTACGAGATAGGACCCGCTTTCCGCGCCGAGGAGTCGCGCACGCAGAAGCATCTGAGCGAGATAACCTCGATAGACATCGAGGAGGCGTACGTCGACTATAACGACGTCATGGACACGCTCGAAGCTCTGATAAGGAGGACGGCCTCCGACGTGGCCGACTCGTGTGCCAGGGACTTCGAGAGGGTGAAGAGGCAGCCCGTTGAAATCCCGAAGACGTTCGAGAGGCTCACGTACGACTCCGTCATCGAGGAAGTCAGGAGGAAGAGAGAAGGGATGATGTGGGGCGAGGACATAACCGGGCCCGACGTCGAGGAGCTGGGCAGGGCTCACGAGAGTTTCTACTTCATAACAGACTGGCCGACCGCAGCCAAACCGTTCTACATCAAGCCAAGCTCCGGCAAGCCGAAGGTGAGCGAGTCGTTCGACCTCATGCACGGGCCGCTCGAGCTGGCTTCAGGAGGCACCAGGGTCGAGTCGAAAGCGATGCTCGTCAAGAGACTGAAGGAGCAGAAGCTAAAGCCGCAGGCCTTCGAGTACCACCTTAGCGCCTTCGACTACGGCATGCCTCCTCACGCGGGCTTCGGGCTGGGCTTGGAGAGGCTGATGATGGTCCTCACGGGCGAGGAAAACATAAGAGAGGTCACCCTCTTCCCGCGGGACAAGCTCAGACTCACCCCATGACGAAGACCAAGACCGGCATCACTCCCGACGAGATAAGGCGGCTGGGTGACCTCGCGAAGATTTCCATGACCCCGCAGGAGGAGCGGAGGTTGAGGGAGGAGCTCTCCTCGATACTAGAGTACTTCAGGACGGTAGAGAAGGTGAGCAACGATACGGTGATCTTCGCAGCCATGGAGCAGGCGGAGAATCTCAGGCCTGACGAGGTAGGTATCTCCGACCCGGAGGGCGCGATGAAGGGAGTGCCCCAGAAGAAGGGGCGGCTCGTCAAGGCCCCAAGAGTCTTCTGAGGTGCTGGTGACTGGGAACCCTCGCGCCTTCGATCGCCGAGACGGTCAGGAGGATATCCTCCCAGGAAGTGAGCTGTGAGGAGCACGTCGCGTCAAGGATGGACAGGATCCCGCGAATGGACAGGGACGTGCACGCTTTCCTGTACGTAGCCAGGGAGGAGGCGCTGAAGGTCGCCCGCGAGATAGACAAGAAGGCGCGGAAGGGTGAGGAGCTAGGCAGACTCGCCGGCGTCAGCGTGGCGGTCAAGGACAGCATCAACGTGAAAGGCATACCCTCCACCTGCGGCTCGAAGATACTGGAGGGTTTCGTCCCGCCCTATGACGCGACGGTCGTGGAACGGGTCAAAGCCCAGGACTGCATAATCTTCGGGAAGACGAACATGGACGAGTTCGGGATGGGGAACACGACGCAGGCGAGCGCTTACGGTCCGACGAGGAACCCGTGGGACCTAGAGCGAGTCCCCGGAGGGTCATCGGGCGGCAGTGCCGCCGCCGTGGCGGGGTCAATGACGACGCTCGCCCTGGGCGAGGACACCGGAGGGTCCATCAGGTGCCCTGCCAGCTTCTGCTCCGTCCTCGGGCTGAAGCCGACCTATGGCGCGGTCAGTAGGTATGGTGTGATACCATACGCGAACAGCTTCGACCAGGTGGGGCCCATCGCACGCAGGGTCGACGACCTTGAGTTGCTCTTCGACGTCATCACAGGGCACGACCCCCGCGACATGACCTCGGCGAAAGAGATGCGAAAGAAGCCCAAGCCGATGAGAGGCCTCAGGGTAGGAAAGGTCTCCGAGTTCTTCGGGGAGGGCATCGACGCCGGCGTCGAGCGCCTGGTCCTGGACGCGGGGACAAGACTCGAGGAGATGGGGGCGAAGGTGGAGGACACGAGGATGGAGGCACTCTCCTCGGCGCTGGCAGCCTATTACATCATCGCGATGGCCGAGGCGAGTTCGAACCTTTCCAGGTACGACGGCGTGAGATACGGCGCGTCGCTGGAGAAGGGCTCGGCCGACTGGAACGCCGCGTTCGCCAAGACGAGGACGGCGTGCTTCGGGGAGGAGGTGAAGAGGCGCATCCTCCTTGGGACGTTCGTGCTCTCGGCGGGCTACTACGAAGCGTACTACCTGAAGGCTCAGAGGGCGAGGGCCCTGCTGCGCCAGGAGTTCGAGAGGGCCTTCGAGAAATACGACCTGCTGCTCGGGCCCACGATGCCAGTCCTCGCGCCCAGGGTGGGGGAGAAGGTCAGCCCGCTCGAGGACTATCTCATCGACGTCAATACCGTCCCGGCGAACCTGACGGGAGTGCCCTCGGTCAGCGTACCCGTGGGTTTCACCGGGGGACTTGCAGTAGGGATGCAGCTGATGGCACCCCACTTCGATGAAGGGACGCTGTTCGCGGCGGCGCGTGCCTACGAGGAGGCTACCGCGTGAACGCCGGGGAGCAACCCGAGGACGTGAAGATAGGGCTCGAGATACACTGCCAGCTGACGGCACTCAAGACGAAGTTGTTCTGTTCCTGCTCCTCGGATTACCGCGATAAGGAGCCCAACGAGCTGGTCTGTCCCACATGTTTCGGGATTCCCGGGACGCTCCCTGTCCTGAACGGGAAGGCGGTGGAGTACGCCGTGAGGATCGGCCTCGCGCTGAACTGCAGGATAGCGGAGAAGACGACGTTCTACAGGAAGAACTACTTCTATCCGGACCTGCCCAAGGACTTCCAGATCAGTCAGTACGACAGGGCGGGCGGGGTAGCCATCGCCTCCGAGGGGTACGTGCAGCTGGAGAGGAAGAAGGTCAGGGTAAGGAGGATCCAGCTGGAGGAGGATCCGGGCAAGCTGACCTACGAAGGCACGATCGACAAGTCGGCGTACAGCCTCGTCGACTACAACCGCGCGGGGATAGCCCTGGTCGAGATAGTTACGGAGCCCGATTTCGCCTCGGCGAAGGAGGCTAAGGTCTTCCTTGAGAAGCTGCGCGCCGTGGTGGAGGCCCTGGGTGTCTCGGATGGCGAGCTCGAAGGGGCGATGAGGTGCGATGCCAACGTCTCTGTCGCACCCGGGGGCAGGGTCGAGGTGAAGAACATCTCTTCGTTCAAGGAGGTCGAGAAGGCCCTGAACTACGAGGTCCTCAGGCAGAGCACCTTCTCGGGGAGCGGCACCGAACCCGAGACGAGGCACTGGGACGAGAGGAGGAGCATCACGATATCGCTCCGCCTCAAGGAGGGGGAACAGGACTACAGGTACTTCCCCGAGCCCGACCTGCCCGCGGTGGCGCTCAGCGAGGGGTTCATCGCAAGGGTGAGGGCCGCCACGTCAGAGGTCCCCGAGGCGAGGGCGGAGAGATACCTGAGGCAGTACGGCCTCTCCGCGCAGCTGGCGATGGAACTCTCCAGGGATACCGAGCTCTCACGGTTCTTCGAGGAGACAGCCGCTGTGGACGGGTTCGGGCCCGAAGCCGCGAGCTGGGTGATGGAGTCGAGAGGACAGATTCGGAAGATGCTCGCAGGCGAGGTGAAAGCGGTCTCCCCGAAGGCTCTGGCAGAGCTCCTTCGCATGATCAAGGGAGGGGTGGTCACGAGGGCGCAGGCCAAGGGGATATTCGCGCGCATGCTCACGGAGGGAGGAAGCGCTTCGCAACTCGCCGCGAAAACGGGCGCGGGCGTGGTCTCCGACGAGGAGGCGATAGCGAAGGTGGTCGAGGAGGTAATAAGGGCGAGCGGGATTACGGATGCCAAGACCAACCCAAAGACGTTCAACTACCTCATCGGGCAGGTCCTCAAGACGGAACGGGACGCAGACCCGAAGGTCGTGGCGAGGGTGATCAGGAAGAAGCTCTCGTA
>JASHZW010000086.1 GCA_030042335.1 Nitrososphaerales archaeon | reverse complement strand
GCGGTTGTCCTGTCTCCGAGGCCGGGACATGTCGTCATAGACATGAAGAACCAGCTTCCGCGGCCTCGGAACAAGAAGTCCGAGGAGTTCCTGCAGTCGGTGGACAAGCTTTATTCGTATCTGGCCTAAAGTGGTGCCGTAGAGATGGCCGATAGAAAGGGTCAGACCCCGGACCCCCCGAAGAAGGTTCCCATCATGCCGGGGAACGTGCGCGCGGGTCAGGTCATCAGTCTCGTCGAGGTCACGGGAGGCCTCGGTTCCAAGATCACTGCAGCCAGACTGGCCGACGAGCTGGGGGCTGACATCGCGGTCCTCATACCGATACTCGACACAGCGGAACTGCTCGGACTGGTGAAGGCGGAGAAGGGCGAGGTCACCCTGACGGAGTTCGGTCAGAAGTTCCAGAAGACGACACGCGAGAAGGTCAGGCTGCTTACCGACCACCTGTCCAAGATTGAGCCATTCAAGACGGCCATCGACCTTGCTTCAAGGAAGGGTTCGGTGTCCGCCGAGGAGGTCGCGACCAGCCTCTCCGAGAAGGGCATGGAGTGGTACCATGAACCCGAACTCAACATCGAGCTCCTGCGCACGATCCTGATACACTGGGCGATCTATGGCGGTCTCCTCACCTACAACAAGGAAGGGCGCTTCGAGCCGATGAAGTGAGGCTCAGGCTCTGCTCTCGTCGTCCGGCGAGTCGTCGCGCACCCTCTTCCTCATGCTGCGCTCCCTCTTGAGGGTCCTCTCTAGGAAGTTCATGGTGCTGTTCCTTCTCCCGAACCTGAAGTACCTGTGGACGTCGCCCGCCCTGTCGATGTCGAAAGCGACGTTCTCCGAATAGTAGACCGAGAACCTGATGCCCCTGTCTGACGCCTCCTGGACGTGCTTGTTGAAGCTGTCGTCATCATAGTGCAAGGGGATGGGCGATTGCCCGCTCATCAGCAAGAGGTTCGTCCCGCTGTAGTCCTCTGACGGCGAGATCACCGCCGTCGAACCCATCCTCACCAGGGTCAGCACCGTCTTGATGTCGTTCGCCGTAATGAGCGGCAGATCCGCCGGTATGATCATCCAGCCCCCGTAACCGTCGAGCTCCGCAATAGCGCGCCCCACTGCCTCGTTCACCCCTGCGTCCTTCTCCTCGTGGATTGAGCCTGCCCCATACCGCTCGGCGAGCTTCAGAATGTCGGGGTCGGACGAGACGACGAAGGTGTGCCCGAGCTTCTTTGCCCTGGCGATCGCCCCAAGGGTGTCTTCGAGCATGGAAACCTGGAGTTGTTTCTTTTCCCGGGCTGTCAGCAGGGTACCCAGCCTCCCCTTGGGATTGTCTGCCTTGACCGGGATGATGATTGCGAACCTGCGCATGGTCTACGCCTCCAACGCCAACCTCGCGAGGTCTCTCTCGCTGTCGCGGTCGTTCATAAGGATTGAACCGGAGCGCGCCCGGAGCTCCTCCTTCTCGACCTCTTGCCTCCGCGGCTCATCTGCCGTGTCTATCAACATCACATCCACCAGGCCCTTGTAAAGCCGGGCCACCGAAGCGGTGGTGGGGCTGACTCCTATCGCCCGCATGAGCTTCCCGGCGGGGCCCGAAATCGGCGAGTCCCCTATGATGGGGGAGACAGCCACCTTCCTCGCCGGGCTGCGTGCCACGGCCCTCTTGATCCCGTCGACCGAGAGGATCGGGAGTATGCTCGTCACGGGGTTGGCAGGGCAGAAGACGATCCGGTCTGCCTCGTCGAGCGCTGCCAAGGCGCGCGCTTCGGCCTTGGCACCGTCCGAACCCCGGTATTCGACCCCGGTCACCTCTGGCTCCCCGTGGTTCTTCACCCAGAACTCCTGCAGGTGCATAGGGCCTAGTTCCGTGTCGATGTACGTCTCGAGCCGGTCGTCCGTGCAGGGCAGCACCCTCTGCGGTATCTTCAGCCGTTCGCAGAGCATCAGCGTTATGTCTCCGAGGCGACTACCGCGCGAGAGCTGCTCGGTCCTGAACACGTGGGTCGCGATGTCCCTGTCGCCCAGGTTGAACCAGGTATCCTCGCCCAGAGAGCCGAGCTGCCTCAGCACGTTGTATGTGTCACCTGCGATTCCCCATCCCTTCTCGATGTCCGCCAGTCCCGCCAGCGTGTACAAAGCTATGTCCACGTCGGGACACACGTACAGCCCATGGTTCCAGAAGTTGTCGCCGACGTTGGAGATGACAGTGAAATGACCTATCTCCGCCTTCAGCCCCCTCAACAGCTTTGCCGACCCCGTTCCGCCTGCGAGAGCTACGACCCTCACTCGGATCACCTGAAGAGGTCCGCCCTTCTCTCCCGCACGATGCTCTTCACGCCCCGATAGCCCCTGCGATACACAAGACCCCTGACGACGGATGCCGGAGTCAGCGAGTGCTTCCTCATCACCAGCTCCGATGCCGCCGCTATCTCATCGACCAAGGCGGGCTGGGTGACCCTTAGCCTGTGGCCATACGGGTCGGTCGTCCCGACGAGGTCTTCGAGCGGCATTATCCCCGAGGATCCTATCGCCACGTCGACATGTCCGTTCCTCCACGGCCTGCCGAACGTGTCGGTAACCACCACAGCGAGCTTCTTCCCCGTCAGCTTCTCGAGCGCCTTCCTCAGCTTTCTGGCGCTGACGTCGGCATCCATCGGGAGCAGGGACACGTACCCTTCCTCGACGTTCGACTGGTCTATACCCGCGTTGGCGCAGACGAAGCCGTGGCGGGTCTCGACTATCAGTACTCCGTGCCCTTGCCGCACGATCCGCTTCGACTCCTTCAGGATGATCTGGACCGTCCTGGGGTCTTTGCGTAGCTTCGCGGCCAGACGGAGGGCCTTGGGTCCGGGCTTGACGCTCTCAAGGTTGACGAGCCTTCCCTCCGCCTTTGAGACCACCTTCTGGGTTACAACCACGATATCAGAATCCTGCAGCGAGACTCCGCTCCGCGACGCCGACTCGAGTATAAGGGCCGGGAGCCTGTCTCCGGGCTTGACCCGGGGCATATCTCTCAGAGGGAATATCTGCACGGACCCGTCCATTTTTGAGCATCAGCCCCACGCGAGGGTTCTTTATGAAACCTAGGGATGATATGTCTCCCGAAGGGTTTAATCGGGGGTCGGGGGCCTTTTCGTCATGGTTTCGCAGGACGATGTCCTGAAGGCGCTTCGAACGGTCCGAGACCCCGAGCTGGGTAAGGACATCGTGACTCTCAACATGGTCCAGGACCTCAGGGTCGACGGAGGCGTCGTACGCTTCTCGCTTAACCTCACCACGCCTGCCTGTCCATTGCGCTCCAGGATCGAGGGAGACGCCAGGTCTGCGGCCGCTTCCGTGAAGGGTGTCTCCCAGGTGGAGATGAAGACGACGGCGGTAGTCGCGGCGACGAGGCAGCCGTCACCAGAGGAGGTCATGCCGGGGGTCAAGAACGTGATAGCGGTCGCGAGCGGAAAGGGCGGCGTGGGCAAGTCGACCGTTGCCGTCAACCTCGCCCTGGCTCTGGCGTCCTCGGGCGCCAGGGTCGGGCTCCTCGACGCCGACATCTACGGACCGAACATCCCGCTGATGATGGGCGTCAAGGACAGGCCAGAGGTCCGCGAGAGCACCATCATCCCTCCTCTCTCCCGCGGTGTGAAGGTGGCGTCGCTAGGCTTCTTCTACAAGGACGAGACGGCTCTCGTGTGGCGCGGGCCGATGGTAGCGGGTGCCGTCCGCCAGCTGATCACGCAGGTGGATTGGGGGGCGCTCGACTACCTGATTTGTGACCTGCCTCCCGGGTGCCTTCCAGCCGGCACGTTGGTCACCATGGCCGACAATTCCCAGAGACCGATAGAGGAGATTAGAGTCGGGGAATTCGTCCAGTGCTTCGACGGTGAGAAGCTCGTCGCCAGGCGGGTGACGGG
>JASHZW010000085.1 GCA_030042335.1 Nitrososphaerales archaeon | reverse complement strand
AGTCGGTGGCGTTGAGTCCCGATGCGACAGCGGAGAAGGTCTGTGCTTCCTCCGCAGACATGCTGGGCTCGCTGATGAACGTCGCGACGGCCTGCTGGACCAGTGCCTGCTCCCTCACCTGGGGCGACGGGTCCTCCACGTTCGGCTGGGAAGAGAAGGACTGGTTCCAGAGGTCTACGAACGTGGTGTAGTAGGCCGCGGTCTGTGGGTTGGAGTTGGCCGCGAGCTGCGAGAAGACAGTCTGGTTCACCGCTTCGGTCGCGCAGGGACCAGACCCAGCGCAGCCGGTCAGCGCCGCAGACCACGCCTGGACGAATTCCGAGGGGACCCCATAGACGAGCTGCGCTGTCTGGTTTATCCCGGCGACGGTATACACCGCCTGCAGGTTGGCGCTGTAGAGCGCGTGTGCGCCCGTGGCTATGGACCCAACGCTCGAGTTCAGCTGCGCGACGCTGGGCAGCAGCGAAGGCACCACCGAAGAGAGCGTGCTGTACTCTGTGGAGTATATGCTGTCCATCCCGGTGAAGCTCCCCGAGAGGGCCGGGTCCGACGCGAGCGTCTTGTTGAGCCCTATTATGGCAGACTGGACCTGCGAGGAGTACATGTCGCCGTTCTGGAGCACTACGATGATCCCGTTGTTCCCGGATGAGCTGTTTGAGGATGGGAACTGCTCGTCCAGGATGTTCTGCGCCTGCTGCGACTCTGAGTTGCTCGGTCCCCCGAAGCTCTGGCCCGCGATGTTGTAGTTGACGGCTCCGAAGAATGTGGTGATCTGCGTGCCGAATCCTATCAGCGCGACTATCCAGAGGACGAGGACTAGCTTGTACCTCTTTCTGAGGAAGGAGCTGAGGACATCGAGCCGCGACTTGGCCAAGTGGAAAGGCGGCCCGTTTAGCGGATTTAAGTCTTGACGACGCCGAATTGTGGTGGAGGTCAGCGCGCGGACTTTCTGGCCGCGTCGACGGCCTCTTCGATCCTCGCGGCCGTCAGGCCGTACTTCTGGAAGAGCTCCGTAGCCTCGCCACTCTCCCCGAACTGGTCCACGACTCCCACCCGCTCCACCTTCACTGGATAGCGTTTAGTGACCGCCTCCGCCACAGCGGAACCGAGGCCTCCCAGGATGTTGTGCTCCTCCGCCGTCACTATCGAGCCGCACTGCTTGGCGAGCTTGGTGATGAGCTCCTCGTCGAGGGGTTTGATGGTGTGCGCGTCGACGACGCATGCGCTGACGCCCTTGGCCTTCAACGTCTCCGCGGCGCGCAGCGCCTCAGGCACGAGCAGGCCGCACGCGAATATGGCCACGTCGGAGCCTTCCCTGAGCACGTTCAGCTTGCCCAGCTTGTAGTCGAAGCCTTCCTCGTAGATTATAGGTGAGGTGGACCCCTTGATCATCCCTCTTGTAAGCCGGACGTAGAAGGGCCCGCTGATGTCGGCTATCGCCTTCACGATGCTCTTTACCGAGACCGAGTCCGATGGAACGACCACCCGCATCCGGGGGATCACGCGCATTATTGCGACATCCTCGAGCTGCTGGTGCGAGGCTCCGTCCGGGCCGACGGAGATTCCGCCGTGGGAGCAGATGAGCTTGACGTTCGGGTCGGCGTAGGCGATGATGTTGCGGATCTGGTCGACGCACTTGCCCGGCACGAATATCGCATAGGTCCCCGCGTAGGCAATCTTCCCGGCGAGGGCCAGGCCGGCCGCGACGCCGACGAGGTTCTGTTCTGCTATCCCGATGTTGAAGAACCTGTCGGGGTACTTGGCGCCGAACATCCCGGACTTTATCGACTCGGTCGTATCCGCTCCGAGCACGACGACCTCAGGATGGGAGGCGCCGAGCTCCACGAGCGCTTCGCCGTAGGCCGTCCTCATCGAGCCGAGCTTCTCTAGCATCAAGCGGCACTCCTCGCCCTGGTCGCGTTCTCCCTGAGCCTCGCAATGGCCTGGACGGGGTCCTGTTGCGCGTAGACACCTGCGCCCGCCACAATCGTGTCCCCTCCCCTCTTTACGACCTCGATGACGTTCCTCTCGTCTATTCCGCCGTCGATCTCAAGGTCGGTCTCAAGATGATTGTCCGCTATGACCTTGGCTATGCGCTCGATCTTCGGGAACTGTTTCACGTCCAGGCGCTGACCGCTGAACCCGGGGTTGACGGTGAGTATCAGGAGAGTGTTGAGTCGTCCCAGTCTGTTCTCGACCCACCCGGGGAGGTCGGTCGCAGGTTTGAGGGCAAGGCCTACGCCCTTGCCGTAGGAGCGGACTACTGCGAAGAGAGAGTCGAAGCCTGCCTCGTCTATCGCCTCCGCCTGCACGATCACCCTGTCGGCTCCTGCTTCGACGTAGTCCTGGATGCTGTACCTTGGCTGTTCTATCATGAGGTGGACGTCGAACGGGATCGTGGTCTTAGTGCGCAGGGCCTTGATGGTCCCGGGGCCGAAGGAGATGTTCGGTGCGAAGCGCCCGTCTATCACGTCTAGGTGGATGAGGTCGGCTCCGCCCTTCGTGGCCGTCTCCACTGCGGCTCCGAGGTTGCTCAGGTCGCCCGCCAATATCGAAGGCGCAATCTTTACGGGCTTCGTATCACTTCAGCTCCTTGTAGATGTCCGTTATCTTGTCCTTGGAGGGGGCGGTGCCGTGGTAGGTAGGCGACCACTCCATGAAGGAGACACCCTTGCCCTTCACGGTGTGGGCGATTATCATCGTGGGTCTGTGCTTGGTCAGCTCAGCCGCGTCGAACGCGTCGATGAGCTGGAGGTAGTCGTACCCGTCGACCTCGATGACGTTCCAGTTGAAAGACCTCCACTTGGCGGCGAGGGGCTCGAGGGGCATTATCTGCTCGGTGAGCCCGTCCTGCTGTATCCCGTTCCTGTCTACCATGGCGATGAGGTTATCCAGCTTGAACTTCGAGGCCGACATGGCTGCCTCCCAGACCTCGCCTTCCTGCTGCTCGCCGTCGCCCATCAGGACGTAGGTCCTGTAGCTCTTCTTGTCTATCTTGGCCGCTAGGGCCTCGCCGACGCCGACCGAGAGGCCTATCCCCTCGGAACCCGCGGGCATCTCCACGCCTGGGATTCTGAGGTCGGGGTGACCCTGCAGGAGGGCGCCCATCTTCCTGAGGTGCTGCAGCTCCTCCGCCGGGAAGTAGCCGGCCTGCGCCAGGATGGAGTAGAGCAGGGGCGCGGCGTGACCCTTGCTCAGGATGAAGCGGTCCCTGTCCGGCCACTTTGGGTTCTTGGGGTCGTGCTTCATCTTGTAGAAGTAAAGCGTAACG
>JASHZW010000084.1 GCA_030042335.1 Nitrososphaerales archaeon | reverse complement strand
CTTCTGGGCCTCCGTTACACCACTGAGCATTATCTTGAGGTCGTGGATCTTCTCCATCTTCCGCGAGTCCTTGAGGACTGCCTTGTTCGTGATTAAGTGGGCCGTCGAGGTCATGATGGTCTCGGCCTGCCTGAGGTTGTTCTGCTCCAGCGTGGTGCCCGTCTCAGTAACGTCCACGATTAGGTCTGCTATCTCCGGCGGCTTGGCCTCTGTGGCTCCGAAGGAGAGGTAGATCCTGGCCTTCGAGTTATCTCCCTTCCTCCACCACGGGGTGATTATCATGGGCTCTTTCTTGCCGAAGAGTTTCTTGTACGCTGGAATCGATTTCAGGTACTCCGAGGTTATGTTGAGGTACTCGGCTGAGACCCTCACGTCCTTACCTTTCTTCCAAAAGTCCTCAAGCAGTTCGCTGGCCTTCTCATAAGGTGCCGACTTCGGGAACGCCGTAACGATCTTCACCTTGCCATATTCGAGGTCTATTACTTTCTCGACGTTCGCGCCGGTCTCACGGATCCAGTCTATGCCTGTGATTCCTACGTCCTGGACGCCGTCTGCCACGTACACAGGGATTTCCTGTGGGCGGAGTATCCTGAGCTCGATGTCCGGGTCGCTGATGTACGGCCGGTACGTCCTGTCCTGCCCAGAAATCCGATAGTAGGCCTTCTGGAAAAGTTCGAATGTCGCCTTCTCCAATGAGCCCTTCGGGAGGGCTAGCTTCAGCTGCTTAGTCGTATGTTACACCTCTCGTAGTTATCATACGCGCAAAAGACGTAAGAACTGGGTAAACAGGTGATTTATTCTCTGGGATTACCGTACGTTCCATGCGAATGATAATGAACTGAACCAGCTCCCATGAAGTTGATCCCCTCGCATTCGCATCACTCAGAAAATCCGGGTCCGCGGATTCTATTTAAGGGTTTGTCGTTCTGAATTGATTCTTGTCCTCTCCAAGGCTTATTTAGGGAGCGGATTCCCATCCCCGAAAATCGGGCCGGTCGTTCAGCCTGGTCTAGGACGTCAGAGTGAAATCCGTCAAGCTCTTACACAGCGAAGGTCGAGTGTTCGAATCACTCCCGGCCCACCATATTCTAGTGAGCGGGAGCTTTACCAATCCCTTGGGATCATAACCTGCTGATTGTGGAAGCATCAGCTTCCGGGAGAAACTTTCGCTTCAGACGGGGTCCCCCTACCTGACGTATCCTTTGTCCGCGAAAAAGTCTCTTGCCGCAGCTTTCTCCTCGCGCCTAAAGCCTTCGAAGTCGCCCTCCATCATCTCCTTGGCGTGCTTGCGCATTAGAGCGCTCGATACCGTGCTGTAGAATTCATTGCAGATGGAGATTCCTCTTACCACGCTCGCGTCGTCCAACAGGAAATCCTCGTCCACCCGATATCCCATGTCTATGAAGCTCTTCAGAAGCCTGGAGATGGAGCTGCCCTCGGCCCTCAAGGCCGATACTTTAGCCTCGGAGACAGTTATCACTTCCGGCCTCGTCTTTCGGACGAACTCGGTGACGTCTTTCATCGGCTGCAGGACACCTGGCTGGGGGTCGACTATTCGAGTGTAACATTCGTCCTGCATCTCCTGCACGCAGTCAATGTCGATGTCCAGAAACCAAGATCCGTCCTCCACCTTCGGGACTAGTTCCAGCAGGTTTCGCGGAGGACTCTGGAAGACATCAATCCCCCTTTCGCTAAGCAGGAAATCGACCACAGAGGCGACAGATTCCCTATTGTCAGCTATCCTTAGGGCGCTGGGAAGTTTAGATTCGATGTCCAAGGCGTGCGCAAGCAGCATCATCTCCGGTATCGCTACAATGAGACGCGCACGGGTGACCTCCTGGATTTTCGTGTGTGCGCCGGTCCTTTCGGCTATCACGCGAAGCTCTTCGGGGTAAAGAGGGCCATCTCCTCCGAAGGAAACGTCCAAATGCGAGTCTAGGCTGATGACTAGGTCGAACCTGCGGTTCAGCTTCATGATTGTTTCTGGTACTTGTGAATGTATGCTGTCCAGAATTACCCGCATGTGGCTCGTGGCGGCTTCAAGCCGTCGGATTTTATCTTTCTAGATTGTCCTACAGTTCGACTAACTTATGAACCAACGGGCCGCGCCCCATCGCATTAGATGCCTGAGCAGCGGAAGTTACTGGCGTACCTCATCCCCTATGTCTTGATGTCTAGCCTGCAGTACCAGTTTGCCAAGGACGGACTGAAGTACGTCGACCCGATGACGTTCATGGGGATTCGATACTTCATCGCCGCTGCCATCTGCTTCGTGATAGCGCGGAACTACAGGCCAATCCTCAACAGAGACACGGTGCTCCTCTCGTTCTTCACCTTCCTTAGCAGTGCAATCTGGATCTACGGCTTGGAATACGTCTCACCGGCGCAGTCCGCAGTCCTCAGCTACACGATGCCGCTCTTCGCAATCCCCCAATCCGTCCTCCTGCTCAAGGAGCGCGTTACGCCGCTGGTGTGGACGGGGGCGATAGTTGGTTTCACGGGTGTCGCAATATACGGCCTGGCCCTCGTGAGCTCTGGAGGCTCAATCCTTGGTGCAGTGCTCAGCTTCGGGAACGCGTTCTTCTGGGCCCTCTACTCCGTGTATATCCGCAAGCTAAGGGTGCAGAACCCGGTTAGGACCGTTGCCACACAGTTCTTTCTGGGTGGAATCTTCTTTCTGCCCTTCATCCCGTTTACGTTCTTCCTCATGCCCACGGTTGGCTTCTTCGTAGACCTTGGGTATGTGTCCTTCATCGGTGGCGTCCTTTCCCTTCTCGTGTGGAGTGTGATGTTGAGGATGGAGACCGTGGGTAAGATAACCACCCTTGTGTTCGCAGTTCCTGCCACGACGGTGATAATCGAAGCTGTCCTGACCGGACAGCTTCCCACAGGCGCCTCTATCCTGGGCATTTGCGTTATGTTTGCAGGAATTTACGTTTCGAGACTGAAATCGGTGAACCCCACTGTGACGGTGTCACCGGTAGGCGCTGACGCTTCAGACGCATCCGGTTGAACCCTTTTTACCTGGTCTCGGCGATGGTTCAATATTGCCGAGGCTGAACTACCTGAGCTGGTCCCAGTATGGCGAGTTGGTGACCAAGCTGGCAGAAGAGGTCGCTGGAAGTGGCGAGAAGTTTGACCTCGTAATAGGGATAGCCAGAGGGGGCATGCCGGTTGCGATGGTGGTCGCCGATACACTCGGCTTGAGGGTCGACTTCCTCAACGTCAAGTCCTATACAGACGTCGGTGAGAGGACAAAGCCCAAGATACTCTCGACTGTGACAGAGGACATCACCGGCAAGAGGGTTTTGGTGGTCGACGACCTCGTTGACGGCGGCGAGACGATGGAGTCCATAACGGAGTATCTCTCCAGTCAGAGGCCGATGTCCATCAAGACCGCCGTCCTCTTCACGAAGCCCTGGAGCACATTCGCCCCTGACTTTTCCTTGAAGGTCGTCGACAAGTGGATCGTCTTCCCGTATGAACGCGGCGAGGTCAAGAGGTCCAGAACGCAGAGGCAGCAGGCGCTCCTCCCCGCCACCTGAGCGTATTTCTAAGCGGGCATACCCTTCCTTGCGGCGTCGGTTATCGTACCGAGTATCTTCTCGGTGAGTCCCCAGACGAGATAATCCCCTATCTTGAACGCCGGAAAGACTATCGGCACTCCATCCCGCGTTAGGACGTGCCTCGTCCGGTTCGCAGGTGCCATGATCTCGTGGAAAGGCGCCCATCTGTACGATGCGACCTCCCGGTTCGGTGTCACTGTGGGGATGGCATCCAGAGAGAATACCGCAGCTGCGACCCAGATACTCCTTATCCTTGGCTGATACTTCCCGAGATACCCGAGGAAACTCGAAGGTGTCAGCTCGACTCCTACTTCCTCCCTCGTCTCCCTTATGGCTGTCGCCTCGAAGCTCCCGTCCTCTCCCTTCACTCTGCCACCCGGGAGTGCGACCTGCCCTGCCCATGGGTCTGTACCACCCTCAGGCCTAAGGATGAGCAGCACCTGCGGCCCCTCGGAACTGTCTGCGATGATCACAGCGACGGCGGCAGTAATCTCCTGCTCGTGCCGTAACGGCTCTTCCCGACTCACCAGGCTCGAGATTAAGCGCAGGAGTGCTGCATGTTCTTCTGTCAACGGCCGACATATCGACGAATCTTAAAATACGTTTTTCGCGCGGCGGGCCAACTGTTGTCTGATCCAGAGCTTAGCAGGATATATGACGAGAAGATGAAGAGGATGACGGAACAAGCAAGTCCAGCACGCGCCCCCATTGTCAGGCTCACGACCGCCGACTTCGACAGCTACCTCAGGGACGGCAAGCCGCTCCTCGTCGACTTTTGGGCGGCGTGGTGCGGGCCGTGCAGGGCCATGGAACCGGTCGTCGAGAGGCTTGCCTCGAAATACGCAGACAAGGTGATGTTCGGAAAGCTCAACGTCGATGAAGAGCCCTCAATCTCGACTAGATACGATGTGCAGTCGATTCCCACGTTCATGCTTTTCAGGAATGGCCAGCCGGAGGGCATCGTGATTGGCGCCGTCGGCGAGCTCGCGCTCGACAGGATGATTCAGAAATCCATACGTGCCTGACCGGCTACATCAGACTCTGGTGCCGTCGAGAAGGAAAACGTCGGCGTCCTTCACGTCCACCGCCCCCGACGAGAGTACCGGTCCAAAATCGAAGCCTCCCTTGGCGTTTATCGCCTGCCCTCCGACCAAGTTGTTGAAGGGTGGCATGACCATCAGCTCACCCGCTCTCTTAGCCCCGTCTGGATGACCTGCCTTTTCGAGCAGTTTCGGTATGTCGTAGGGGGCGAAAAGCCAGACAGCCTCCTTACTCCTGGCACCGAACCTGTCCCTCATCTCGTATCTGAAGTGCGAGTGCCCTATGACCATCCTCGCACATGCGATTACCTCCTGGGAGGGCCATGAGTGTCCGTGTGTAACGCCGACCTTCTCGTCCGAGCCTATCACGGTCCCGGAGGACGGGTGCAGCCTCACCCTGCTTGGGAGGAGTGTCTTTAGTCCACCGTCGTGGTTCCCCGGGATGACCTCGACGGAGGAGAACACATCGAGCAGGGTGTCGAAGAACCAGGGCAGGACGTTCCAGTCGATGTCTTCGACCTTCCCTATCGAATGCTTGACGTCTCCCAGGACCACTATCCTGTTCGCAGCGTACTTCTCTGCCATGGTGTTTATCCTCGTCATCATCTTGACCGAGTAGGGAGGGATTCTGAAGCCCTTGGAGGCCATCTCCTTTTCGAGGCCGAGATGGAGGTCGGAGACGAGAATGCTGCAGTCCGCTCCTTCCTTGAATATCAGTGCCGCCTCTTTCGGTACAACCTTCAGCAACGTGTTAGCGCGACGCGATATCGCTGATTAGTAAAGTCTCGTCTCACGGTCATCAAGTGGAGATGAGTGGGAATATCTCCTGCTTTACGAACGACTTGAAGTCCGGAAGGTCCACCCTGCTGAACGATGTCACGATGCAGCTGCGGGTGAGTCCAATCGTGTATCCTTGTCTTCTCGACTGGAAGACTATGTACCACAACTGGCCGTGCGTCAGATAGTCGTTGTAGAGAGTGGTGTTACCGAGCGCCTCCCCGTAGAGCGAGAGCTTGCTGATGTTGGGCAGATCGACATCATCGAAGAATATGACCTTCGTGTTGTCGAAGTTTTCTTCGTGGAACCTCTTCAGGTCCTCCGGCCGGATTTTCGCCTCTACGATCTGTCCAAGGCTCATGAAGAGGGCCTTACTCATCTCGTTGGCCACGCTGTTCGCCCTGCTCTTCTTCTCGAAGACGGTAAGGAAAAGGCTGCCATCGTACAGGTCGAACATGAAGGGTGCCTGATAGGTCCGGACCAGCGGAGTCATCTTGCCCCTCTGGTTGACCGTGAAGACAGAGTCGAAGGAGAACGTCCCCTCGAGGGCAGTCTTGGATATATCAAGACCGGATATCTCAGAAACCAGATTGAAGCTCTCGTCCTCGACGCTCATCGCCTGCTCGAGCTTGAAGCTCTTAAGTTTCGTCGCGAGCAGTGGGAGATCGTTCTCATCCTTCACCTCGAATATCTTTGCTGCTAAGACCAAGACGCAGAGCGGAATGAGCACCAGTGTAAAAGTTAATCGCGTTTTCGCGCCAGATTCACCGCAGCCCTAAAATACCTTGAAGGTGCCCATGTCCGAATCTTGTCGAAGCCTCTCGGAGAACTCTCGATGCGCGAGAGGGTTTATTCTCCCCCGATCAAGGAGATAATCCTAGAGAACTTCATGAGTTACGAGTACGCCAGGATACCGATGAAGGAGGGCCTCAACCTCGTGGTCGGCCCGAACGGCGCTGGCAAATCGTCCATCCTCCTCGCAATATCGGTGGCCTTCGGCCAGGCGTACACGGAAAGGTCCAGGAAGCTGAGCGACCTGATCAGACGCGGGAAGGAAATTGCACGCGTCTCGCTCATCTTCGACAACAGGGAGAAGAATGGCGCGAGGCCTATCCCATACTCGAAATCTGACACTTTCATGCTTTCCCGCTACCTCCGGCGCGACGGGTCGTACTGGTACGAGGCGGACTACCGCGAGATAGACAAAAGCGAGGTCGTCAGACTGCTGCGTGAGTTCGGCATCAACCCGGACAACCTCCTGATAATCATGCATCAGGG
>JASHZW010000083.1 GCA_030042335.1 Nitrososphaerales archaeon | reverse complement strand
TTTATCTTGCGAGCTTCGCGCTCTGTATCACGTAGCAGAAGTATATCAGATAAGCGAATTGGACCTTTGACATTTCTCGTGAGGATCCTTCCCTTCTCCTTGCCTTCGAGTATCTTTACCCTCACCTGTGTTATCTCGCCCGCGACGCCGGTGCGGCCGACTATCTGGACGACCTCTGCGGGTGTGATCGCCTCGGCGGCCTGCTTGCTCATTACTTAGCGCCCTTGATCCTCGCTAACTCCTGGCTGACCTGGTCCAGGATCTGCTGGCCCTCTCCCGGCTCGACGACAGCTGCGGCGGCCGTAGAGACGTTGATGCCTATGGCCGGGCCTATCTGGTCCTTGCTTGGGACGAAGACGTATGGTATCTTCTTCTCGTCGCAGAGGAGCGGCAGGTGTGCCACGACCTCCGGCGGCTCCACATCCTCGGCAATCACGACAAGCTTCGCCTGACCCCTCTCCACGGCCTTGGTGGTCTCGTTGGTGCCCTTCCGGACCTTCCCCGACCTTGACGCCTGTCTAAGAACCTCGTAAGCGGCCTCAGATACTTCCTTCGGAGTCTCGAACTTCACGAAATACGGTCTTGGGGTCATTTTGCAATATATCGCCCACCACCGCAGTTTTAGGGGTGGATATAAGCACAGTGCTGCGAGCGCGGGTCACATCTGTCTCCTCGGCGCCCGGGAATGCCCGAACCTAGTTGTCAATGGACGCACCCGTAGCTCCTGGTGCAAAGGATTCGACATCCGGAGTGTGAGGTTGCTCAAGACCGTCGGGGGGCGGGCCTGCTCGAGCCGTTCTCGTCCAGAAGTTCCGCTGGTTCCACACGCTGTATGTCGAGCCCGTCGAAGTGCGCGTCAAAGCTCACGATGCACCTGGACCCCGTCTTCTTTGCCAGATAGTACTGCAAGGAGTCATCAAAGTCCCGCCTGATGGACACGAAGAGAAGCGAAACGGCGATCTCTTCGGAGAGGTCGGCCTGCTGGATGGAAAGACCCCGGGACGCGGCCAGGTTCTGCAGGAACTCGGTCAGCGCCCGTCCGCTTCCCATGAAGGATTCAATGCCATGAATGGAGAAGTAGGATACGACGGCCTGTTCTTCCCCTTTGGACACTCTGTTGAGGAGAGCCTCGCATTCGTGAGCTTTCTTCCGGTCGAGCAGAACCTCGAGGAAGATGTTAGCGTCGATGAGAATCAAGCTTCGACCACAGCTTGTGCTGCAACTCGACCGAGGTCATCCCGGGCGCCTTCAGGACACCCCTCATGGATGACCAGTCTGCGACTCCCGAAGAAGCGAACATCTCCATGCAGGCCTCAAGGGCTTTCTTCATCGACCCCTTCTTGTAGCCGTACGTCTCCATGGCCTTCTTTCTGAACCTCCTGGCCAGGGCCTCGTCGACTTCGACCTTTATCGTTTCGGTCATACGTACTTATGTACATTAGCCGGATATTTAAGAGCGGGGCCTCAGTCTTCCTCATCAGCCGGTGGACCTGCGCTCCGGCGCTACCCGTGGGTGAGCACGCAGCGCCCCGGCGCGTCGACCCGCACGAAGCCATAGCGCGGGAACTGGATGATGTCGCCCTCCTTCAGCGACTCGAAGACACCCTCGACGACGCCGAGCCTGGTCTTGAGGCTGTCGTTGTTGAAGGTCTCGTCTGCGTTGTAGAGCTCCGAGGGCTCAAGAACCTCGACCCCATGGGAATCCTCCTGCGTCACCCACTGGAGCTTCCTCGTGTCCTGCAGGAGCTCTTCACCCTCGAACCGGCCGAGCGCGCCCTCGCTTCCGGGCGAGGGCTTTGAGAGCAGCCTCACATTGTAAAGCTCCATCAGCCGGAAGACCTGGCCCTCGCTGATCTTCTCTACGTCACCCGAGGGGATGTAGAAGTTGCCCGCCGTGGATATGCTGCGCTCGCCGAGGTTCTCGAGGGGATGGAATGGGATGGTCGTGGTCTTCCCGGGTGCTCCCTCGACTCTGAGCTTGACCGGGTCAGGGACGAAGTAGACGCGCTTGGTGATGGGGTCGAGTATCTTCCTGTTGACAGCGAAGAGAAGGGACCAGTCGAAGGTATGCTCCGACTGCGTGTACCCTACCTCTACCGTGAATCGGCGTATAGCTTCGGGGACGATGCCTCTCCTCCTGACTCCTTCGATCGTGGGCATCCTCGGGTCATCCCACCCGCTGACGAGCCCTTCCTCGACGAGCGGCCTCAGCATCCTCTTCGAGACGGGCGTGCCCCTGAAGTTGAAGCGTGAGAACTGCCTGACAGTGATTGCCGGGAACCCCAGCATGTTCCTGATCATCTCCTGGAGGGAGACGTGGAACTCGGAGCTCCTGAGGATGTGAGTGACCCCACACACCTGGTCCTCTACGACGACCTCAAAGTCGTAGGTCGGCCAGACGCCGTACTTGTCGCCGGTCAGGGGGTGAGGATGGTCGATTATGCGCGCGATGTTCGGGTCCCTGAGCGAGTAGTCGAGGCTCGCAAGGTCCCCCTTCAGTCGTATGACGAAGGTGCCCTCCTTGTGCTTCTTCGCGAGCATTTCGTCCCATATCGCGAGGTTCCTCTCGACGGTCTGGTCACGGTGGGGACAGGCCACGCCCTCAAACCTGAGCTTCTTCACCGTTTCTGCAGGACAGTCGCAGGCGTAGGCGCTCCCAGCCTCCAGAAGGTCCTGTACGTGCTCGTAGAGGAGCTCGATGTCGCTCGAGACGTTCTTCTCGTAGTCCCACTTTATCCCCATCCAGGTGTAACCCTTCCTGAAGCTCTCGTAGTAGCGCTTCTGGACCTTCCGCGGGTTGGTATCCTCGAACCTCAGCCAGAGCTTACCGTCGTAGGTCTCCCTGTAGACCGCGTTGATGGTGCCGGCCATCGCGTGGCCGATGTGCATGTAGCCCGAGGGCTCCGGCGGTAGCCTCACGACGACCTGTCCCTTCTCGGCACCCTCGAGCGGCGGGAGGCCCGCCCTTCCCTCCTTCTTCTCGACCACCGAGGTCGCCTCCGGATACCTGTCCTTCAGCGTCTGCTCCTGGACCGGCAGGGCCATGGCGTTGACGGTCTTCACTATGTCGGCTGCGATTCGTGCCACGTCCTTCCCGAGCGGGCGGAGCGCCGGATTCTCGCCGAGGACCTTGCTCACGACGGCGCCAACCTCCGCCCTTCCCTTGTGCTGGACTGCGTTCTGGAGGGCATACTTCTCCATCGCAGAACGGTCCTGTTCGCTTATGCTCATCTCGTGCCTACCAGTCTCTTTCGACCGCGAACATCGAAAGCTCCTCTATCCACCTGACCGCCTGCGGGTCGCCGTTCCACCTGACCGTCCTGAGGATGGAGATGGCCTGCGACACAAGCTCGTGCGACCTCTCGCTGGCGTAATCGAGGACCTTGTACTTCTCGATCAACGCGAGCAGCTCGTCTATGTGCTCCTTCCTCTCCGCCCGCGACATGGCGAAGACCTCGACGAACCTGTGCTTCTCCTCCCTGTTCAGCATCGCGAGCAACCTTATCAGGATGAGGGTCCTCTTGCCCTCCAGCAGGTCGTCGGCGGACTGCTTCCCGTACTTTATGCCCGCCGACAGGTTGAGCACGTCGTCGTGAATCTGAAAGCCGATTCCTAGCTTCGTCCCCGCCTCTATCAGAGGTCGGAGCTTCTCCCTGTCAGCTCCAGCGGCGATACCTCCGAGTCTCATCGGGCTGATGGCCGTGTACCAGGAGGTCTTCTTCGTGCACATGAGACCGTAATCGTCCTCCGTGATCTGCCAGTTCTTGCTGGAGACCCATCCAAGCTCCATCTGCTGGCCCTCCGTGGTCTCGTTTATCATGTGCGCGAACTCGTGCATGATGTCGAGGGTTCGGGTCTCCCCGATCGGGGTCCTGTTCCCTAGCAACGACTCCCACATCCT
>JASHZW010000082.1 GCA_030042335.1 Nitrososphaerales archaeon | reverse complement strand
GATGATGCCTTTACAGTCGGGACAACCTTAGGACGGCCTCTCCGCGGGGTGGGGCAGCGAGGGTGCGCCTAGGTTTCACGTCCCGATTGCCGACTTTCGTGGCAGCATCTTACCGTGCTTGGTGGCTATGATCTCCGAGACAATACTGACTGCAATCTCTTGGCTGGTCTTTGCGCCGATGTCTGTACCCACCGGGCACTTTATGGATTCGACGAACTCCTTTGCGACGCCTCTTTTGATCAGAAAATTCAATTCGCCTCTGGCCCGCGCCATGCTACCTATCATCCCGACGTATCTGACGTTCTGTGTCGATAGATATGTCAGGATTGGCACGTCCTTCGCCGAGTGCGTAAGGATGACTACAGAATCCGAGGCGCTGAAGACGAACTTTGTCAGGTCGTAATCCGTGTCGGTGATTATACGGTCTGGATCTTCTTCCGATGCCGGAGCCGCGTCAATCAGTATTACCTCGAAGCCGACGTACTTCCCCAACCTTATCAGACCGTCAACGAGGCCCTCTCTTCCGCCAGACGCGATTATGACCAGCCTGTCCGTAGGCAAGTACGACTCGACGTAAATCTGCATGACGCCACCGCAGTTGGTCTCGATGTGAATCTCGTCCTCGGATGAGCTCGTCACCGTAGCGTCCGGCGCTTTCGCGTCTTCTAGGTATACCTTGATGACCCTGGGTCTGTTTGTCCTCATAACGTCCAACGCGATGGGTGAAATCGCGGATTCCGGGCAGGATCCTCCTATCGTCCCGTAGACGATCCGACCTTCCTTGGAGATGATTGCCTTGAAACCCGGCTTACCTTCGGATGAACCCTCGACTCCTACTACGGTGGCGACCGCGAATGGCTCCCGGGCATCGGTAAGGACGCTCAATTCCCTTGCGAAGTCCGTTGGCTTCAAGAGACCGATACGAAGGAGATGTTCTGATATTTATCCCCTGCAAATCCATCCGGACGGCCCCTCGAAGAATATCGCGGACTTAGGATATCCTTCGTCGCCAAGAATACCCTCGAGCGAGGGGAGACGCCAGTAGAAACCGCGCGGCACTGTCAAGGGCTGAATGACCTTGACATAAGGCTATCCGGTTGGCGGAAGTCGCGGCCGAATGAATTGAGATCAGGTTCGGTTCCGACGAGAATCGCCCGGGGGTTTACTTAGTCCAACCGGACTCGATCGCGAGTTTTGTTACAGGATATCGAAGACCAGCTCGTTTATCTCAGGAGGATTGGCAGAGACCTCTATCCCGTGAATCTCCCCTATGTTCTTCGCAAACCACTTGTCGAACGGATCCTTCGACTTCATGAACTTCTCAATCACTCTCGATGTATCCTTTCCCTCGAAGGTGACGATGGCGAAGTCTCCTGCAGGGGTGTGCTGGAGCCAAGCGCGCTCGTGCTTAATGCCCATCTTCTTTCGGGCTGCCAGGTATTCGGCCTTTCTTGGACCTTTGATTTCCTTCAACATTGCCTTCCACTTTTCCAGCTTCCCGGGAAGAATTGGAGCAGCTAACGTATAGTAGTCTTCAGCCATGCCCGTCGAGTTGCGGCTGCAGCATAAAAGGATGTACTTTCGCGGGATAGATTGGAAAATTTACCATCTGGAAAGCCGAAAGCCAGCCGCTTTACGCCGCCAACCCCAAGTCCCTCGATCACAAATTTCGTTGAGCTAGCGCGCCTCGGACTGTAGAGCATATTGCTCAATCGCCTTCAGGCTCGACTTCATGAAACGGGCATATGTGCGGTCGAGGAAGACCTTTGTAAAGAGAAAGCGCCCGAGTGGTCCCAACATGCCCGGGAAACGATTGCTGCGCAGTTTGAAGGAATAGCGCCAGCGTAGGATAGTCTGACCGTTGTTAGCCATCAGGTACCAGAATTCTCCCTTTCCGTACTCGATGGGACGGGCTGTTGTAAGAGTGTAGCCCCAGACCTCATACGAAAAGTACTCGTTTGGTGTGTTCTGAATTACCTCTTCGATAGCGGTGCTGTTATCTGCGAGCATCACCCGCCGACGTGCTCCCTGGTTAGGAAACGTTATGCTGTTGAGGGGTTCGGTGCCCACTACGGCAGGAATGCGGTCGGTACCTGGCAGGACCTTCTCCAGCGAAGCACCGTTCAGCCGCGCGTACGTTTCCTGTGGCGAGAGCGGTATGACGATTTGTTCTTCATGCGATGCGAGTTTGTCGGTAGGCAACAGTTGAGGCTGTTCTTCATCCTGACCAGTCATTTACAATGAACTAGGAAGATAGCCGACGGGCAGATATGCCTTTGCGTATTTCCTTCGGCGCTGTTGATTCTTCGCCGGTCTAGAGAAAAATTCTGAACCCGTAAGAAACACAATCGGACGAGAAGTTAACAGAAAATTATGCAATCTCCAAGCGGTCGGTTTTATGGAGTCCGAACCCTTCTGATGGGCCCATTCCCCATAATAACGGGCGTCCAGGCGGTGGCGTTACGAGCGATAACTCTGACCGGCGCGCTTTCCCTTTGCGCGGATAGCTAGAGTCAACACGACGCTGAGGTTGGCTGCAAGGAGCAGAAGATAGGATACTGGAAGCGATATGCTCGACGAGCTCGAACTGCTGCTCGTCGTCGACGCGGTCGATGCGGGCGCGGTTGCACTCGAGGTCTGGCCTTGGGTGCTTGAAGCACCCGTCCCGCCAGCAGAATAGACCCATATCGTGTAACCTGCCGAGTTTGCGATGTACAGGTTTCCGTCGGCCGAGTCGTAGACGATGGCACCAGGACCGTTTCCACCCTCAAGAGTCGTGCTCACAGTGTTCGTGGAGGCCTGGATCACCGACTCGGTCCCAGAATAGTAGTTCGTTACAATCACGTCGCCCGTCGCAGGGTCGAAGGCAGCGTCTATGGGTTCAGTCCCCACCGTGCAGTTCTGGATGACCGTGTTGCTCGAGCCCTGTATTACGGAAACTTCGTTGGAGTTCGATTGAGAATCTGCCACATAGATCTCGCCGTTCGCTGTGTCGACAGCCATCCCGAGGGGCTCCGGCCCGACGTTCACAGTTGCGATCACCGTATTCGACGAGCCTATCACCGATATCGTGTTCGAATCGTAGTTGGACACATAGATGTCGTTGTTCACCGAGTCGAAGACTACGCCCCACGGGGTACTACCGACGGTCACATTCCCAACGACGGTATTCGACGAGGGCTGGATGATGGACACCGTATTCCCGCCCGAGCTGGAGACATAGATGTCCCCGTTGCTGGGGTCGTAGGCGAGCTCGGTCGGGGTCGCGCCGATAGATATGTTACCGAGGACCGAGTTGCTGGAACCTGAGATGATCGAGACCGTATTCGACATCGTATCCGCGACGTAGATGTCCCCGTTGGTCGGGTCGACCGCCACTCCTACCGGGTCTGTCCCCACGGTGACGTTGGCGATGATGGCGTTGGTCGAGGTCTGGATACCATCACCGTGTTCGTCTCGGCGTTGGCCACGTAGATGTATCCGTTGGACGAGTCATACGCCAGCCCGGACGGAGAATATCCCACATTGATGTTCACCAGGTACGTGTAGGCGTGCGCCGCTGCCGCGAGAGGGACTAGCAGCACAAGCGCCAGCGAGACCAGCAGGGAAACGCGGAGGGCACCCCGCGGGGACTGAAGCTTCAAGAGAAAGCGCCTACC
>JASHZW010000081.1 GCA_030042335.1 Nitrososphaerales archaeon | reverse complement strand
AACTGACAGCCTGGAATGGTTATTCTCTAGGTGGAGTGTCTCGAAGCTTGGATGTCTGCGCCTTCAGGAGCTGGACAAACTCCCTGAGGAAGTCGACGATAGCGGCAGTCTGATCAGCTTCGTATTTCCCGAAGAGCTTCGACATGGCGGCCCTATAGGAAACCATGGCATCGCCAAGTTTCTTCTCAAGTCCCCTGTGCGTTACGAGCGGTCTTATGATGACGCTCCTACGGTCTGTGGGATTCTCTACGCGCTCCACGTAACCAGCCTTCTCGAGGTGGTCAACAATACCGGTTATGGCGCCGGTTGTGAGACGCACCTCCTCCGCGAGAGCCTTTGCTGTCATCTGGCCTTTCCTGAGTATCACCTCTAAACATCGGTAGTCTGTGGCATTGAGCCCGAGTCTCGCTGCAATCGCCTCTTGAAATACCACCACAGATGTGCTGAACTCCCGTCCAAGGATAATTTCGGACGGCGACTCCTCTTGCGGCAAACTCCTTCTCGCTTCATCGTGCTCTCCGCAAGCAACTTTATAAAGCATATTATCTTAATCACTAAGTAATCAAGTCATTAAGATATGTTGAAAGGAGCTGTGCCATGAAAAGAGTTGCAATTGAAGTCGCTGTACAAGAACCACCCCGCGGAAAGCTCGCTTCCTACGGTGCGGTCCTCTACATAGTGGGGGCGCTCCAGTTTGTCGCCTGTGTTGCCCTCACGGGTTCCCGGTACGGTCCCCCGGCCTACAGCCCTTTGACCGTCACAATCAGCGACCTTCAAGCTGTGAACTGCGGGGTCTTCCAGGGCGCTTATGTCTGCTCTCCCCTGCACTCCCTGGCAAACTTCTCCGTGGCACTTCTTGGGTTGCTGATAACCGCGGGGAGCCTCTCGCTCCGCACTATTCTTCCGGGCGGACGCAGGAGGGACATCGCGGTCGGGCTTATTGCGGTTGCGGGAGTGGCTGCGTTTGCGAACGCTTTCACCCCCGAGGACGTGACCTGGATCGGAGACCTGGCCACGGCGATCATCGCATTCCTTGGAGCGAATTTCGGTCTAATCCAAATCGGGAGGGCGGTATCGTCTGAATCTAGTTGGCGAGGTTACGGTCTATTCAGCCAAGCTCTGGGGACGTTTGGCGTAGCTGCGCTCATCCTCGATGGACTCGGTCTGGGGACGGTGATAGGGGAAGGCGCGATCGAATGGCTGATTGTCGCACCAATCTTGGTCTGGACCGTTACAACCGGGTTTCGCTTGATTCCCAGAAAGTGACCAGCCGATTCAGTGCTCTCTGACGATGGCTGTTAACAGACGGTACTCGGCCTTCCTCAGGTGCTCCACTACCGTAGCACGCCTTAGGTCAAGGGTGTTAGCTAGCTCCTGAGAATCCACCTTCCTGGGCACATCATAATAGCCTAGCTCGTATGCCAACAGCAGCGCCTCGCGCTGCTTGTCGGTAAGCCTGTTTAACAGCGAATCGTCGGCGAAATCTGCATCGGCTGCCAAGAGCACCCTGTATTTTATCCTCTGCGACTCAATCTCTCGAAGGATTTTCCTCAGGTATGCCTGGCTGCCGACGAAAGCTATCTTGAGCCTTCCATTGGACAGCTCCATTGGGCCGAAGAGGTAGCCGCCTCCACGCATGGTGATGTCATGCCTGAGGATGGTACGTCCTGAAGCCCGAAATCTCTTCATAAAGATGATTGAAGATCCATCTTCCCCACGCTCGAGGACGCGCACCTCTGTCGGTGCTTCGCCGTTTTCTAACAGGTGTCCGATCTCCGAGCTCGCGTCCTTCGGCTTGATTCTCCAGATCCCGGCAAGTTCGTCATGGTCGTAATGAAGAAGGTGGATGAGTTCAAACGATTCCACATTCCTGAACGAGGATGCTTCAACCCTCTTGCTGAACTCCCTGCCGTAGAGCTCCAGGACCAGCCTACGCACGTTTCAATCTGGACTCTGGGCTTTATACATTCTTCGAAAAGCCTTGCAGGTAAGGCAGTAAACTAATCCATTGTACGATGAGAGGCAGCCTCGACAGGGGAATTGAGCGCGACAGCACCAGACCGGGCAGCGGGCGGAAGGAGCTCCACGGTGATGCTGCTCACCCTCACGTTCGCAGTGACCATCGGGGATTATGTGGAGGGGATGGTCCTGCCGGCGATTCCAGACATCCAGAAAGCCTTCAACACCACGCCCACACTCGTCTCTTGGGTCACAGCCATACTCCTAGTCGTCGGGACGGCTTTGTTACCACTCTTCGGAAAGCTCGGCGACATCAGCGGGAAGAAGCGCATGATTCTCCTCGCCCTTGGGGTATACACCGTCGGGCTCGTTGTGGCTGGGATCGCGCCATCGGTCTATGTGTTGCTCGTCGCGAGGGCGATGCAGGCGACAGGTGTCGTCCTGGGGCCCTTGGCACTAGCGATGGTCACGGACCTCTTCCCGAAGGAAAAACAGGCGTCTGCCCAGAGCATCATAGGAGCCACGGTGGCCATGAGCAGCACGGCGGGGTACGTCCTTGGCTCGCTAGTCGTCCAATACCTCGGCTGGAGGGACGGATTCTTCACTGTCATCGTCCCGAGCATGCTCGCGTTCGGCCTGTGTGCCAAGGTGTTGGTAGAGGGACCTGTCGCGAAAGATGTCCGGGTCGACTACGGAGGCGCCTTCGCACTCGGAGGGAGCACGTTATTCATCTTGGTCTACCTGACGGAGGGCTCTTCCATCGGCTGGTCGTCCCTCGAGAGCATCGGATTTCTCATCCCCGGATTGGTCCTGCTCACCGTCTTCTTCGCGCTTGAAGGTCGGACCACAAGTCCTCTTATCCAGATGAGGCTTCTGCGGATCAGGAACTTCCTGGTCGCCAATACGGTCCGCATAATCGAGGGCGTTGTCAGCTTGCTGTTCTACTACGCCGTTGTTTACTACGCCGAGGCTCCGAAACCATACGGTCTAGGTCTCGATATACTGTCGACAGGCTTGGTGATTGCCCCTGCTACGCTGAGCGTGTTCGCGTGGGCCATACTTGCAGGCAAGCTCATCCCTAAGGTTGGTCCCAAGCCCATGATGATCATTGGCGCCCTAGGCTTGATCGTTGGACTCTCTCTGTGCATCCTCCAGCGTTCCTCGCCACTCTACTTGGCGCTCGATGGCGTCGTGGTCTTCTTCGGGGAAGTAACGGCAATATTTCCTGCAGTCAACATGGCCTCGATTGCGCTGCCGAAGGACCAGGTCTCAATCGGTATGAGCGTCAATTCGATGTTGGCCAACTTGGGGCAATCATTCGGACCGATAATCGCCACGACCCTGCTCGTCAGCTTCACCGAACCGATTACCAAGATCGTCAATGGACAGACGGTGGTTGTTGGCCAGATCGCCTCGCCGCTGGCCTTCAACCTCATAT
>JASHZW010000080.1 GCA_030042335.1 Nitrososphaerales archaeon | reverse complement strand
TTGCGATTTCGACTTATAGAGTGAAAAGGACTCGCCTGAAACGAAAATGTCATCTTTCTCTGAAAGATATCATAAAAGGCACGGAATCGGTGGCGCGATAGTAGGTGTGATCGTAATCGTCGTCATAATCATCTCTGCGCTGGCAGGATATTATGCCGCCGCTTCGAGCATCTCGCCGTCCACCACGACATCGATCTCAACAACCACCCTACCAGGGACCACCAGCACGACCACAAACACTCTCACCAACACTGTCGAGGTCACCAACACGGTCACCGTCTCGGGAACCGTCACTAGTACTGTGATAGGTACCCCGACGACGATTACGCAAACGACCACGACAACGAGCGTTTCGACCTCGACCGCCCTCGACACGACGGTAGCGACACCGCCCCTACCGAGTTCTCTTCCGACGCCAGCCTCCCCCATCACTGAAGCTGGGTCTTCATTGCTGTACCCGCTCTTCGAGACTTGGGCACCCGCATTCACTGACATGTACACCAACGTCCCAGTGAGCACCGCAGCTGGCGGCAGTGGCGCAGGCCAGAGCGGCGTCGAAGCAGGCACCCTGAACCTCGGAGGCTCGGATGTCTTCCTGACTGCCGCACAGGTCAACGAGTACCCCAATGTCCTCAACATCCCAGTAGCCGTCTCGGCACAAGCAATCAACTACAACCTGCCCATGGTCACTGAGCAGCTCAACTTCACCGGCAACGTCCTCGCTGGAATCTACAACGGAACGATCCAGTACTGGAACAACGCTGCGATAAAGGCGATAAACCCAGGCGTAGCGAGCGAACTACCGGACCAGCTGATAGTACCACTCCACAGGTCCGATAGCAGCGGAGACACCGGCCTGTTCACGACGTACCTGTCCGACACGAGCGCCGACTGGGCCAAGAACTATGGCGAAGGGACCACAATCTCCTGGCCATCCAACCCAGCCGCAGAGGCTGAGGACGGCAATTCCGGTATGCTGACCGCGTGCTCGCAGACCGAGTACTGCATCGCGTACATAGGAGTCAGCTACCTCGCCCAAGCGACCACAGACGGGCTTGGCAACGCAAAGCTCCAGAACCTCAACGGCAACTTCGTCGCGCTGACCACCCCCAACGTCCAGGCAGCCCTGGCCGCACAGTACTCCAGCACCCCAGCGAACGAACGCGTATCCCTCGTCGATGGTCCAGGAGCCGACTCGTACCCAATCATCAACTACGAGTACGTCATGGTCGACCAGACCCAACCGAGCCAGACACTAGCGACCGACATCATAGCCCTCCTCGAGTGGGCGACGCTGCCACAGTACGGCCAGTCGTCTACCTACCTCTCACCGGTTGGATTCGTGGCTCTACCGAACGCGATAGCTCAGCTCAGCTGGGCTCAGATTGAGTCGATCACAGGGTAGCTAGATGAAAGCTACTAAGAGCACCAGGTCCAATCTCACAGACCGTGTCTACAAAGGACTAACGGCACTGCTAAGCAGCAGTGCCTTCCTTTTTCTATTTCTGATTTTGGGTTCACTCCTCTTATTCGCTTATCCTTCGATAATCTACAACGGGCTGACTTTCTTCACGTCGACCACGTGGAACCCCGCTACTGGGGCGAACAACATAGTGGTCATCGTGGACGGGATCAAGGTGATGGACGGAGCGACGTACGGAATGCTGGTCTTCTTCGTGGGGACCTTGATCTCTTCCGCGATTGCTCTGCTGCTAGGCGTCCCAGTCAGTCTCGGCATCGCGACCTTCTTGTCCCAAGTCGCACCGAGGAGGGTCGCGTCAGTAGGATCCTTCCTCGTCGAGTTGTTGGCCGGCATACCCAGCATAATCTACGGCCTCTGGGCGTTCATCGTGCTCGGACCTTGGCTCAGGTATACCCTCGAGCCAGCGATAGCGGGCTCATTCCTGAAGTACATACCCGGATTCGGAGGTCCTGTTTACAGTTCCGGTTTGCTCAATTCAGGTCTCATACTCAGCGTCATGATAGTTCCGATAGTCGCCTCGATCAGTCGTGACTCCATGGCGTCTACTCCCGTAGAACTGAAGGAGGGCGGGAAGGCCCTCGGCATGACGAACTGGGAGGTCACCCGGAAGATCGTATTCCCGTTCGCAAGGAGCGGCATCGTCGGTTCTGCGATGCTCGGGCTCGGCAGAGCGCTGGGGGAGACGATGGCGGTCGCCATGGTCTGCGAGGGCGCGACATCTCTTCCGTTGGGCTTCTACTCCCCGCTGAACTCCATGGCGGCATTCATAGCCCTGAACCTCGACGACTCCTTTCTCGATCCCACGAAGATGTGGGTGTACGCGCTGGCCGAGATCGCTCTCGTACTCTTGGCGACGACCATGGTCGTGAACGTGACCGCCAGGCTCATCGTCAGGAGGGCCTCGATAAAGTCAGAGGATAGGGTGGTGGTGGGACTCTGAAGAGCGAAGACACTACCTCTCCTGCAAAGGCGGTAGCGCCCTGGAGCCACCCTAGCGTGGTCGCGAACCACAGGAGAAGGAAGGTCATCGACCGTGTACTGAAGGTAGTCGCACTGGCGTGCCTGGTGGTCGTGCTCGTCCCCCTTGCAGATATGTTCTACATGTTCGCCTACAGGGGCCTGGAGCTCATCTCGGTAGTGAGGCTGATGCACACCACCGGTGCTGCCGTCCCCGGACTTTCGAACGCGATTGTCGGGACCGCAGTGATCACCGGTCTCTCGGGGGCGATAGCCATTCCCCTCGGGATATTCGGTGGAGTGTACATGGCAGAATTCTCTAAAGGAGGGTCCTTCTCCAACGGGCTGAGGTTCGCCGCAGACGTGCTGGCCGGCGTACCTTCGATTATCCTCGGATACATCGGGTATGTGGTGTTCGTGGAATCCTTTGGCTGGGGGTACTCGATTCTCGCCGGAGCGATAGTCCTGTCGATAGTGATGTTCCCCTACGTCTTCCGGACGACAGACATAGCTCTGAGGAAGGTCCCCAACGGACTCAGGGAGGGAGGCACGGCACTTGGCGGCACGAAGACCACGGTGATCAACCGGCTGGTCCTCAGGTTCGCCCTTCCTGGTATATTCACCGGAGTCCTCCTCTCCATAGGCATAGCCCTGAGCGAGACGGCGCCGCTCCTCTACACGGCAGGATTCGGCAGCTTCGAGCCCGAAGGGTTGGGGCACTGGTTCATCGGGTGGCCCGTCGCCTACCTCACAGGAGCCATATGGACGTTCTACCAACAGTCGTCTATCCCGGCGGAGCAGGATCTGGCCTACGTGGCGACCTTTTTGCTGATTCTGATCGTGATAGGGCTGAACCTCCTCACGAAGGTCGGACTTCGGAGGTTTTCTAAGGTATAATAGATGGTGAAACTGGTGACGACTGAGCCCGTTATGATGAGAGAAGAGGAAAGCGGACAGC
>JASHZW010000079.1 GCA_030042335.1 Nitrososphaerales archaeon | reverse complement strand
AGTCCGGAGCAGGGCGGCTCTCGCAGTGGCGTCCAAGGTCGGCGACCGCAAGCTAAGCGACTCGGACTTGGCCGATAACATCCTCGCGATGGTACAGACGGTTCAGAAGAAGCTCCCGAACGGCGAGCGCAACATCAAGTCTGTCATAGTAAAGACGTCGATGGGGAAACCAATAAGGAGTAAGGTGGGAGAGTTGTGAGCAAGCAGGTCCAGATCCAGAGGGAGTACAGTCCGAAGAAGATTTCTACGATAGACAGAATCGTACACCTGACGAACGAATATCCCGTCATAGTCATCACCCAGCTGTCCAAAGTCAGGTCCGCGCAACTCATGGCGGTCAGGAAGGTTCTGCGGGATAACGCAGAGATTGTCGTGGTAAAGAACAAGCTCGCGAAACTGGCTCTCAAGAGAGCCGGCATAAAGAACGCGGACGAACTCCTCGGGCACCTGACGGGCCAGAATGCCCTCCTGTTCTCGAAGATTGACCCGTTCAAGCTCTACCTGCTGCTCGAGAAGAACCGGGTGAGCCTCGCGGCGAGAGCCGGCGATGTGGCACCCAATGACATCATGGTCCCAGCCGGAAACACGGGCCAGCCCGCGGGGCCGGTGCTCAGCGAGTTCAGGGAAGCAGGAATCCAGACGAAGATAGAGTCCGGAAGCATCTGGATTGTCAAGGACTCCGTCGCCGCCAAGGCGGGAACGGTAATCTCACCCAAGCTGGCGAGCCTTCTCTCGAAGCTGGGAATCAAGCCGATAAGGGCCGGGCTCTCGATAGCCCTCGCCTATGAGAATGGCCTGATTTATGGACCTGACGCAGTCGCGATAGACCTTGAGAAGTACAGGAACGACCTGCTGTCCGGGTTCGCGTCATCACGGGCTCTCGCTGTATACATAGGCTACGTCACGAAGGACACGGCCGCCGAGATCATCGCCAAGGCCTACAGGGAGGCGTTTGCGCTCGCGGTAGAGGTCGGAGACATCACGAAGGAGAGTGCGCCAGCCATACTCGGGAAGGCCGAGGCAGAGGCCAATGCACTGCTTGCCAAGGCCAAGGAAAAGGGCTACCAGTAAAAAGCAGAAGCTAGCCGCAGCAACCCTGCGGTAGAAATCAGGAACAACAGCGGAGCATGAGCTCCGCTTAACGAGAATCTTCTGGCTTGCTGAAGCTGGGAAGATGTTAGAGATGGCCTACCCGAACAGGGATGCCAAACCTGCGAGAGCTTCCTCTTCCTTCTTCTCGTCTTCCTTGGGCTTCTCTTCCGCCTTTGCTGGACCTGCCGCTGGTGCAGCAGCTGCTGCCGGAGCCGCGACCGCCATCGCAGAGGCGTTCTTCAGGGCCTCGTCTATGTTGATCTCGCTTAACGCGGATGCCAACGCCTTTACCTTCACCTGGTCGACGTCAACGCCAGCTGCCTTAACGACACCTGTGAGATTCTCCTCGCTGACGGACTTGCCTGCCTTGTGAAGCAAAAGAGCGGCATACATGTAAGAGTCGGTCATTTTGCAGGGCCGAGCCAACCCGTAGTGCATTTATAGTTTTCGAGGCGTCCGCAGAGTCCTCGTGTCACAGGCGACGCTCCGCGCTCGACCGAATCTCTTTATTTAGTGACATGGCTCGATGCCGGAAAGACAGCCTGTTGAACGACGTTAAGGCTCGGCTCCAGGAGAAGTTCTCGAAGGATTACGAGCAGTACTATGTCGTCGACCTCTTCAAGAGAAAGGGGTTCATGAGGAAGAAGTGCGAGAACTGTGGGAAGCACTTCTGGACACTCGACCCGGACCGGACTAGGTGTGACGACCAGCCCTGTTCTCCCTACACATTCATCGGAGACCCGCCCACCAAGACAAGGCTCGATTACATCAGCGCCTGGAAGAAGGTAGCCGATTTCTTCGGGTCGAATGGTCACACAACGGTCCCGAGGTACCCAGTGGTAGCCCGATGGAGGCCCGACCTTTACTTCACGGTAGCGTCCATCATAGACTTCCAGAGGATAGAAGGAGGCAAGGTCGTCTTCGAGCTTCCGGCCAATCCTCTCGTGGTACCGCAGATGTGTCTGCGGTTCAACGATTTGACCACCGTAGGTGTGAACGGCAAGCACAACTCGTCGTTCTGCATGATAGGACAGACCGCCATCGCGAACAAGGAAGGGTACTGGAAGGACAGGTGCATCGACCTTGACTTTGAGCTCCTCACAAAGGTACTGGGAATCCCGGAGAAGGAGGTTTCGTTCATCGAGGGCGTCTGGGTCGGGTACGGCGCCTTCGGCTACTGCATGGACTATTTCGCCCGCGGTCTGGAACTGGGCAACGCTGTATTCACGGCGTTCGAGGGCGATCTCGCGCACTACACAGAGATGAAGGAGAAGGTGATCGACATGGGCGCAGGGCTCGAGAGACTCGCCTGGATAACTCGGGGTACCCCGACGTCCTACGACGTCACCTTCGAGTCGATTCTGAAACGGATGAGAGAGGTCTCCCCGGTAGACTACGACCACGACCTGTTCCTGAGATACTCCAAGGTCGCGGGCTCCCTGAACGTGGACGACTTCCCCGACCTTTCCGAGGCAAGGAAGATGATAGCAAAGGCGATAGGTGTGTCGGCTTCGGATTTGACTCAGAAGCTCGCCCCTGTTGAAGCGCTCTATGCCGTGGCGGACCACTCCAGGACGCTTCTTTTCGCCATAGCCGACGGGCTCCTCCCCAGCAACGTAGGTGGGGGTTACAACCTCAGGGTCGTCTTCAGGAGGGCGCAGTCGTTCATCCAGAGGTACGGCTTCAAGTTCGACCTCGTCGATGCAATCAACTGGCACATCGACGAGCTGAGGGAGATGTACCCCGAGCTGGAACATCACAGGGGGGATGTCTCGGAAGTGTTAGACGTCGAAGCCAAGAGGTACGGCTCTGCGATGGAGCGAGTGTCCAAGACCATAGCTGGTCTGTCGGGGTCGAAGAAGCAACTGGGCACCGGGGACCTTGTGAGACTTTACGATTCGGACGGCATCACCCCCGAACAGCTCGTCCAGGCGGGACTAAACGTCACGGTCCCCGACGACTTTTACCAGCGGGTGGTCTCGAAGCATGTGCTCCAGAAGGCCGAGGACAAGGGCCCCAAGTACGACGTCTCTGACCTGCCCAACACCCGCCTACTCTACTACGAGGACGTCGACATGTTCGACTTCGACGCGAAGGTCCTAAGGACGTATGACGACGGGTTCGTCGTACTCGACAAGACCGCTTTCTACCCCAGGGGTGGTGGACAGGAACCGGACCACGGGACGATAGACGGCAGGAAGGTCGACGAGGTGATAAAGTATGGTGCGATTGTCCTCCATAAGCTGCCGGGCGCACCTCCCGCAATCGGTTCGACCGTACACGGGATAGTGGACTCTGTCCGGCGGCAGAAGATTAAGCGTATACACACCGCGACGCACATCCTCAACGGCGCCTCGAGACAGGTGCTGGGACCCTGGGTCTGGCAGCACTCCGCATTCAAGGAAGCCGACTACGGGAGATTAGATATCACCCATTTCGCGCACCTCAGCGATGCCGAGATACAGAAGATTGAGGACGTCGCCAACGATATCGTCATGAGGAACCTGCCCGTGACGATCTCCAACCTCCCAAGGAGGATAGCCGAGGAGAAGTACGGCTTCAGGATCTTCCAGGGCGGGGTGGTGCCCTCGGGTACACTGAGGATAGTGAACATCGCTGACTGGGACGTCCAAGCCTGCGGCGGCACTCACGTGAAGACGACAGGCGAAGTGGGCTTGATTAAGATAGTGAAGACGGAGCGGATTCAGGACGGAGTGGAGAGGCTCGACTTCGTCGCCGGCTACTCGGCAGTGGCATACGTCCAGGACATGTATGCCACGATAGGGAAGTCGTCCTCGATACTCGGGACCCAACGGGAGAACGTCGTGAAGGTGGCCGAGGAACTGAAGCAGAAGTTCGAGGAGTCCTCCAGGAAGGAGCGCCTCCTCGGCGAGAGGCTCGTTGAATCTTCGGTCGAGCAGCTCGTCTCCTCGGCGAGAGCTGTGAAGGGAGTAAAGGTTTATCTCTCCAGCGACCCCGACATGGCCGAAGAACTGATTGTTAGCCAGGGGCAGAAGTCGGTAGCAGCAGAGCCAAAGCTTGTCTACGTCAACATATCGCCCCGTGGAACTGCGGCAAGGGTCACGTGCTTTGTAGGCAAGTCTGCCGTCGAGATGGGGGTCAGTGCGGACGCCATCGTCAAGACGCTGGCGAAGGTCTTTGGGGGTGCCGGCGGCGGCAGC
>JASHZW010000078.1 GCA_030042335.1 Nitrososphaerales archaeon | reverse complement strand
GCCCAGCTGGTCCCCCCGGCGCCGGAGACGTTTATCGCCTTGACGCCCGCGTGCTGCAACTTGATTGCCACCTCCCTGCTGATGCCGGCTCCGACCTCTTTCACGATGACAGGGACGGACAGCTCGCGGCAGAGGTTCCTGATGGCAGCGAGGACGCCCCTGAACGAGGGCTCCCCCTCGGGCTGTACGACCTCCTGCAGAGGGTTGAGATGGACGGCTAGCGCGTCCGCGTCTATCATCTCGACCAGCTTCCTGGCGTCCTTCGGGCTGAAGCCCTTCGCGAGCTGCGCTGCCCCGATGTTGGCGAATATGAAGGCGTTCGGCGCGTTCTTCCGGGTTATGGAATAGGTCCTGGCCATCTCCGGCGAAAGGAGTCCCGCGCGCTGGCTCCCGACGCCCATCGCGAAGCCCTTCTCCTCCGCGACCTCCGCGAGGACGCCGTTGATCTTCTCTGCCTTGGGCGCTCCTCCTGTCATCGAGTCGACGAAAATCGGCGTCTTGAGGCGCCTGCCAAGGAAGCTGACGGAGATATCGACGTCGTCCATGTCGATCTCAGGCAGGGCATTGTGTACCAAGTGGACGCACTCGAGCATCGTTGTCGTCTCGCGAGCCTGGACGCGCTTCTCGAGGACTACGTCGATTCCTTCCTCCTTGCGCTTGATAACATCCTCGACCTTCGCGTCGTCGATCTTATTCACGGGAAGGAACCCTTACTAATGTACCGTGAAAGCTGAGTAGCTTTAAGGCTTTGGAGAAGTCGCGGGGTCTGAAGCCCGAGACGAACGCGACCTCGGTCCCGGAAGCCGCCATCCGGAGGGCCTCGCGGACCTTGAGGCCTATGCCGCCGGTCGCATCAGGAGAAGACTTGCGGGTCAGCCTGCGTGACTCGGCAGGTCCGACGGATCCCATCACCTTTCCGGACTCGTCGAGAATGCCCTCGACGTCCATCACGAAGACGCATCTCGACGCCCCGAGCGAGCGCGAGAGCTGCAGGGATATGGTATCGCCGGAGAGTATCGTGAACCCTCCCTCCGCCAGAACCACGTCGCCGAAGGTCACTGGGGTGAGCCCTGCGTCCAGGGCCGATCGGAGCCACGACAGACCCTCCCTCCCCGCGGCGGTAAGGAGAGGGTAGGGCGAGAAAGTGTAGGGGAGGACGTCGGAGGCCAGCAGCGAGTCGCATATGCGCGCATTAAGTTCGAGCATTGCCTTGCGGGTCTCGGCCACTCCTTCTGGAGAGCGTCTGGAGGAGCTAGAGGAGAGCCCGTACTTTCTCGCGATCGGATGCCCGAATGAGCCTCCACCGTGTACCAGCACAATCCTTTCCTGTGACGCGGAGATCGCCCTGCCGAGTGACCTGACGACGTCGTCTCTGTAGGAGAAGTCCACCCTCTTGTCAGTGACGATGGACCCGCCAAGCTTGACTACTGTCACTCGCTCGTCCAGACTCTCACTCCTCCTGTCGGTACGTCGGTCACGAAGACGTCGAACCCCTTCAGGGAGATCAGGCGCGCTGTCGCTTCTTCTTCGCCGCGCGGTGCCACCGCGAGCACGCTGCCTCCTCCGCCCGCGCCCGTGAGTTTGGCCCCGAGGCACCCCGCCTGCAGGCAGATGTCGACCAGCGCGTCGAGCTGCTCGTTGGAGGCTCCTACCATGCCCAGCACGGCGTGGTTGTATGTCATTATCTTGCCGAGATCCTCGAGCCGTCCCGTGACCAGGCGAGCAGTCGCGAGCTCTGTCACGAGCGTGGCCGATTCGCAGAGTTTCGAGAACAGGGCAGGGTAGAGGCTCTTCATCGAGGAGACCTTGCTGACGAGTCGCCCTGTGTTACGGCGCTTGCCCGAGTAGGCCACCAGAAACTTGGCGGGCTTCTCTAGGGGAACCTGCCACGGTTCCCTACCGACCCTGAACTCCAGGATTCCACCGAAGACGGAGGCGGCCACGTCCACACCCGAGGGATTGCCGTGCACCATCTTCTCACCCATCATCGAGGTCTCGGCCACCGAGTTGGCGTCGAGGTTCCAGGCCTCAAGTCGGCTCACGGCCGCCACCGCTGCGACCATCGTCGAGGCAGACGACCCCAGGCCGGCCCCGGATGGCAGGTCGGAGCCGATCTTGAGCCTCACCTTTGGCTGAAGCGACCTCTCCCTGTACATCTCACGCACCACCCTCTCGACGGGGAGAGGTTTCGAACCGGCCGGCCTGTTGCTCCCGAGCGGGGTCTCCACGACGAAGCTCTCTGCGCGGGAGGCCTCTACTTTTGTCCCACGCGCTATGGCGGCGACGAGCGCGACCGCGCCATGGACGACGAAGTGCTCCCCCGAAATGATCACCTTGCCAGGGGCCTCCGCTATCGCTTTCATCGGGGTTCACCCAAAGACGACCGATGGATACCCGACGACAGCGCCATAGTCTCCCGTCGTATCCCCGCTGTTAGCGTATTTGTGCAGCTCACCCCTGCTGAACCCCAGCTGTTTGCTGGCCTCCATCACCGTAGCGATGGCCCCGTATCCGCATGCTGTGACGCGCTTCTCTTCGAGGACCTTGTAGAAGGAGTCGGTGTCCAGACGGAAGACCATCTCCAGCAGCTCTGTGTCCTTCTCTCTCGCGACCTCGGAGGGCTCGTAGTGCGTCAGGTCAGAGGAAGCCACGAGAATCGTGTTCCTTCCCGCGAGCATTTTCGCGAGCCCCTTCCCGAGCTCCTTCGCGGTCTCGATGTCCTGGAAGGCGAGCGAGATGGGCAGGAACTTGAACGACCCGTAGAGCGCCTGGAGGAAGGGCAGCTGCACCTCCAGCGAATGTTCCCGCCGATGCGCCTCCGGGTCGAAGTCGACGAGACCGGTCAGTTTGACTATCTGTGCCGAAGCCTCCGGGTCGACGGGGACCCTTCCCAGAGGAGTCTCCCAGGAGCCCTCCCGGTATGTGGCGACGCCGCTCCCTATCCCGTAGTGGTTGGGTCCGACGATGACGACGAGCTCCGGCTTCCGCAGTCCCGAGAGCCAGAGGTAGCTGTATGCGGCGACGGGCCCCGAGTATTGGTAGCCCGCATGGGGACAGACGCACGCAAGGACGCCCGTCTGTTCCTTTTCCGTCGGAGGGACTACACCGGGTCCGAGGGGATGTAGATAGGACTCGCGTATCGACTCCTTCAGCTCCTTGGGGTCGTCGGGGTAGAAGCTTCCGGCGACCGCGGCTCTCCTCACTGACATGAGCAGAACGCAGACGGACGGGACTTTAGAGGTTTCCGTGCCTACTCTTGTTCGTCTTCCACGACGTCGGACTCTAGCAGCTTGGTCTCAAAGTCGTCAATCGTGTACTTCATCGCCTGGTCGCCGGTCAGCTGTGAGCCGTGTGTCAGGGTCGCTCTCGCCAGCAGCCAGAAGATTGCTGCAAGCGCCTTCCTGCCGCGGTTGTTGCCGGGGATCACGAGGTCCACGTCGTCGGTCACGTTATCGGTATCGGCGATAGCGATGACCGGGATACCCATCTTGCCGGCTTCTATGATGGCCTGGGTGTCGGATGCTGGGTCGGCCACGACGACAAGCTCCGCGTCGATGTGGCCGGGATAAAGAGGGTTGGTGAACGTTCCGGGCATGAACCTACCCGTCACGGCGATCGCGCCCGTCAGCTCGCAGAACTTTTCGACCGGGACCTTGCCGTAGTCCTTGCTGGAATAGACGACGGTGTTCGCCGCGCCGACGAACGCGATGAACTTGCCGGCTATGTCGATCCTCTGTAACGTCTTGGAGTAGTCGATGATGTGAAGTCCGTCGGGTCTGGGCCTGGTGGTGAACTGTTCCATCGTCTTCGTCCTGACCTGCGTCCCGATGCGGATGCCCGTTGCTAGCAGCGCCTTCTCGGAGAGCTGTGGGAGAACCATCTTCTCATCCGAACCAGCTTCGTCATCTTCTCTTTCTGCCAGCTTGCTTATGCCAAACTCACCAATTCGCCTGTTTCGAGCCTTTCCCCTGCCCGGCGAACGTCATTTAAGCGTGTCGAGTTAACCGATGCACATCTCACGATAGGGAACCCACCCAGCCCGTAGCGAGGCTCCCGCCAAGCCGCTCTGAGAGGCGTATCAGCTCGTTGATCTTCGCCGTCCTCTCTCCACCTATGATCCCGCACTTTATGAGGCCGCAACCGAAGCCGACCGCGAAGTGCGAGAGCTGCGCGTCCTCGTTGTCGCCGGAGCGGTGCGAAGCGACTACGACCTGTCCGTGGTCTTTGGCCATCCCGGAGAATCGCCGCGCTTCCCCGAGGGTGCCGATCTGGTTGACCTTCATGACGGCGGCGTTCGTGCTCTTCTTCTCGATACCCGTCTCTAGGAGGGCCGTGTCGGTGGTATAGAGGTCGTCCCCGACTATGAGTGTGCCTTCGAGGGAGGAGTGGAGGGAGGCGTAGCCCTCGAAGTCGTCCTCGTTGAGCGGGTCCTCGATGTAGAAGAGGTCGTAGCGATCCCTAAGGTCGGAGATGAACGATATCTGTTGCTCGCGTGTCAGTGTCTTCTTCGTGGACCTGTAGTAGTACCCTGCTTTCTTCGGGTCGTAGAGGCTACCCGCCGCGACGTCTATGCCGAACCGTATCTTCTTACCTCTCTCGTCCTGCACCTGCGCGACGGACTCGGAGACGACCTGGAGCGCCTGCTCGTCCGTGATGCCCGGAGCCCACCCTCCTTCGTCGCCTTTTCCGAGCGGGTACGACAATCCCTTCGCTAGGTTCTTTCCCACTCTCTTGTGGACCGCTAAGTTGAGTTGGGCGGCCTCGGCGATCGAACCTGCACCGACGGGGGCCACGAGGATCTCCTGGATAGCGGGAGAGAGGTCGCTGGCGTGCTTCCCTCCACCGACGACGTTACCAAGAGGAAACGGAAGGGTGGAAGCGCGCGGGTAGATGACTCTGCACAACGGAACGCCCCTGGCGGCCCCTTCCGCCTCCGCAGCGGCGACACTGACGGCATAGGCGAGGGAACCGCCGATGCGTGAATAGTTGCTCGTGCCGTCTATCTCCCTGAGAAGTTTGGCAAGCCCATCGATGTCGCCGGCGTCGTGGCCGATGATCCTGCTCTTGAACTCCTGGAAGCCTGCGAGCGTCTTGTCAGGGCTGTCGTCGACGAAAGGGACGGCCTCGTTGGACCCGCGGCTCGCGCCCGACGGAGAGAGCGCCCTACCGAGCTTGCCCTCGACCATGACGTCGGCTTCTATTCCGAGGTCTCCTCGGCCGTTGAAGCAGATCCTTAGCCTGACGTCTTGAATCCGCATATCCTCGATCAGGGACCCGAGTTCTTTTGAGAGTAGTACGGGAGCACCTGGTCGATGAGGTCGACGGAGGTTATCATCATCCTTCTGCAGCAGTAGCGCGAGACCTGGAGGTCGTCGAGCGCCTTGGCAGGGTCCTCACCGGACTGGACCTTTGCCTTGAACTCCTCGAACTTGTCGCCGATGAGCTTCCCGCAGGTGAAACAGCGGACTGGTACGAGCATCTATGATATCACCGGTAACTTTTCTGCCGTCTCCTTCTCGCGCCGGGGCCACCGAACTTCTTGGGCTCAGTCTGTCGGGGGTCTCCTGACAGTAGGTACTTGTTGTAAGCAGTGATCTTGTCCCTGAGCTCGGAGCCCTTGACCTGGTCGACGTATGCCCTGGCGAGGGACATCGCTACAGCGTCTGCCTGGCTCATGAAGCCGCCGCCGGCGACGTTCACATCGACATCGAACTTCTCCCGCAGGTCGCCGATTATCATCACCGGAGAGAGGATGTGTAGCCTCGCTATCTCGGGTTCCAAGATCTCGACCGGGACTCCGTTCACCCTGATACGCCCCTGCCCCGCGTGAATTGCAGCGGTAGCTCTTGACGTCTTCCTCGCTCCCGGGTAGAGCTTGGGCCTTCCGTGCTGCTTCGACTGGGATACCAAATCTAACCACTCCATCCTATGTTCTTCGATATCTCCGCGATGGTCGTGTACTGTGGGATCGGTCTGCGTGCCATCGCGTCCTCGAACTTGCTTGTCTTGACGCCAGCATACCTCTCCGGGACTCCCATGTATATTCTCAGCCTGCTCATGGCACTCTTCCCCTTGCTCTTGGTCTTGGGGACCATACCGCGGACCATCCGCCTGAGGATGTTGTCCGGCCTGCGCGGGTGTATCGGACCGTAAATTGGGTTTACGTGACTGTAAAGCTCAAGCCTCGCCTGCCACTGCTTCAGCACGCTCGAGGTCCGGCCCGAGACGAGGGCCTTCTCGGCGTTAAGGACCACTATCCTCTTACCGCTGATCAGCTCCTTCGCCAGTATCGAGCAGAGCCTCCCCGCTATCTGGTCCGAGGCGTCTATGTAGACGGTCGTATCTTCAGCTGACAAGCAGTACTCCACTCCCATCAGGGTATCTGTCCACGAACTCTTGTATCCCTAGCGCCTCTCCGCCGGCGGACTCGATCTTCGTCCTCGCTGAACCGGAGAATGAGAAAGCTCCGACGATCAGCTTCTTGTCGAGCGGACCGGTCCCGAGGACCTTCCCGGGGACGAACAGGGGGCTCTTGCCGTCACCGACGTGTGAAAGGCGCGCGATGTTGACGATGGTCTCGGTCGACTTGGGGGACGACAGCTTCTTGGCGGCGTCCCTCCAGATCGCGACGTCGCCCTTGCGGGCCCTTCTCTCGAGAAGGACCGTCTGTTCTCTGATCACCTTGTTGGACTTCATGCAGCTTTCTCACTTATCGCAGACTTCTCGGTTACTTCTTTGTTCAGCTCCTGCAGCTTCTCCTCTATCTTCTCGATGGCGCGCGTGACTATCTCCTTGGCCGGCATCGCGCCTGAGCTCTCCACCTTGAGGATGAGGGTGCCCTCGGTCCTACCGTCGGTGAGTACCGAGATGGTCGCGGGCTGCCACTTGGCATGCTCTTTCGCCCTCCCGAGGCGTGCGTACGCCTCGAGCTTGACAGATTGCCCGGCGGCGAGCTTGACTATCGGGATGTTGGCGCTGACGGGCCTGATCTCCCTGTCCTCGGAGACGAGGTCTCCAGAGACGACGGTGCGGGGTTTGTCGTGGGCAGCGGCGTCGAGGACTATCAGGACCCTGCACTTCTGGCAACCGAGCGGGTTCCCGCAGTCGCACTTGTCCGGAAGGACATACCTCTCCAGGTCTGTCTTCAGTGGAATCATACCGAGCCTGTGCGCGAGGATCTCGTCGTACAGGACCGAGGAGTTCTCCAGGATGACGATATCGTCTATAGCCATCGCCGGGACCTCCGAGATAGCGAAGCGTCTTATCGCATTAGCGTAGCTTCTGTCGACCCCCTCTAACTGGAGGGTTACTCTTTCATCGCTCTCTTCGAGCACCTTTATCTTCGGCGCTACCAAAACTAACAGTTACTCCGACGAACTAAGGTTTGACGAGGGATGGTGTGGGGTTTAAAAGCATTCACGCGTTTTTCGGCGTGAAAAGCCACTCTCGTCGCCTTTCGAGGCGACTCCGGGATTACGCTCTCCTTCCTCTGCGTCCGCCCTTCTTCCTCGTCGTGTCGTGAGGGATAGGGGTGGCGTCCTCTATCCTGCCGATCCTGAAGCCTGACCTAGCGATGGCCCTTATCGCCGCCTGCGCGCCTGGGCCGGGCGTCCTTGGGCCTGTTCCACCTACAGCCCTCACCTTGATGTGGACTGCGGTGATGCCCTTCGTCTTGGCCACGTCAGAAGCAGCCGATGCAGACCGCATGGCGGCATATGGAGAGGCCTCGAACCTGTCGGCCTTGACGTGCCTGCCACCGGAAGAGAACGAGATCGTCTCCGCGCCGGTGAGGTCTGTGATGTGGACGATGGTGTTATTGTAAGACGAGTAGATATGAACCACAGCCCATCTATCACGTAAACTTTCCTCTTCGGTGGTCAAATCCTTGAATCGAGCACCCCGTCCGGCAGTCCCTTAAGAACTTCTCTAGCTGTCGGCATGAAGGCTATCGTCACTGGGCCGGGGGCGCCGGCCGGGCGGCCTCGGATGCTGCTTCGGTGGCTGGCTGCTTGGGTTCCGGGGCCTTCGGCGTCCCTATCCCGCCCGTCAGCTGGATATGCTTCTCCTCTTCCGCGGTCACCAGGTAGCCAGGTATGTTTACCGTGCGGTCGCCAATCTTCACATGCCTGTGGACTACGAGCTGCCTCGCCTGGAGCGGCGAAACAGCGCTGCCGCGCTTGTAGATTATCGTCTGTAGCCTCCGGCTGAGCATGTCCTCGATGCTAAGGCTGAGCACGTCATCGAGCGTCACGCCAGCGGGGACGAGCCCCTTCGTCTGAAGGCTGTCCAGAAGCTTCTTTTCTTCGCGGTTTCTCACTATCTCCGACGCCGCGAGAAGGTGCCTTGCCTGCTTGCGTATCGAGCTGAGGGCCGTGTACGCCTTCCAAAGCTCGCGCTTGTTCCTCAGACCGAAGCTACCGAGGAGGTAGAGCTCCTGCGCGAGCTGGTCGCTCCTCCAGGGACTGCGAGGCTTTGAAAAGGTCCTGCGCGGCCTGCGTGGGTCTCCCATCGGCGTCTACCTACTTCTTCTCCTCTTCCTTGCCCTTGGCGGCCGCTGCCGCCTGCAGGGCAGACTTCCTCACACCCACGGTGCGGCCCTTCCTGCCCGTGGTTCTCGTTCTCTGACCCCTGACTTTTAGGCCGAGCGAGTGTCTCACACCTCTCCAGCTCTGGACTGTCTTCTCCCTGTCGAGGTCCGTTTTGAGCGCAAAGTCGAGGTCTGAACCGACGAGCTGTTTCGTTTCACCCGTGTCGGGGTCCCTCCGTCGGTTGTACGCCCACTGGGGCACCTTAAGCGAGGAACCGTCTGTGAGTGCCTTCTCCAAGTCCTTGAGCTGCGAGTCGCTGATCGTTCCGAGTCTCATCTTGGGGTCAAGCCCGAGGCTGTTAACGATATCCTGTGCAAAGTTGTCGCCGACCCCCCTGAGGTCGGCTAGAGCAGCGACGACCCTCTTTCTGCCCTCTAAGTCCTTCCCCCTTAACCTGACCAGGTACCGGAATTCCGTCGACAAAAGATAAAGCTTGAACAGCCCCAGATTCTAACATTATAAGAATTATCCTACCGCTTGGCCCGGTGGAGGACCTCGACGCTGTCTACCTTCCCGTCCGAGTCCAGGTCGATGCCACGGAGCGCCATGGCGTACTCTCCGTCCTGGTATCTGTCGAAGAGCTGGTCTGCATAGTTAGTCATTCCGATTATGGCAGCCTTCGTCGCGGCACCGCTCAAGCCTGCTGCCACCACACAGACCCTTTCGGGATTCCATGGATTCTTCACCTTGACGACAAGCGCTTCCCGCTCGGAGACGTACTGTCTGCCGGTCTCGTCTACTATGGAGCCCCAGAAATTCGCCTCTGAAAAACGGATGGGAAGCCAAGAGTTCAGCTCCGAAGCGGTGAGATTGGTCCGGGGTCCGCCTATGATCAGAAGGTTGGAACGCTCGAGCTTCTCGTTCCTCAGTTCCACGTCGAGCTTCACAGGGAAGGTCGACGGGAGCCTGACGAACTGCCCCATGGCGAACCCCAACTGGATGGCGTAGTGGGCATCACGCCCCTCTGTCTTGTTCGGTCCATGCGGCTCGGGCGAACCGACGACTATCCAGCCATCCAGTTGTCCGGATGAGACGAATTCTTGAAGGAACATCGCTAGGGCGCGTGAGCGCGACGCAGGAGCGAGCCCCTGGAACGACTCGCCCTTCACGTCGAACTCGACGGCATAGCCGTCCGTGGCGAGCGTGTAGAGGTCGGCGGAGCCGCCCCTCACGAGCTTCGTCCCGACCTTCCTCACCAGGCCCGCGGCCTCGAGCTTGCGGATGTGATAGTAGACGGTCTGATGGTATACGTCGAGCTCCCGGGCAATGTGAGACGGATAGTCCGGCCCGTCGGCGAGGGCTACGAGGATGCGGTCACCCACCCCTACGGCCGCCGGGAAGAACGCCGACGGCGAGTCGGAGGTCAGGACCCGCTTGGCCCTGGCCTTGTCGGGGTCGAGGAGGACGCGTTCCCTTCGCATGTTCGCGCCGATGTCCGACCATTATTAAATGATTATGCATGGTCATTCGTGCTTTCTCGGTCCGAGATGGGTTTCGGCCATGACCCTGCAAAATCAAGCTTGCATTGCTCTTTTGCGACGTGTCGGAACTTATTACCCGACAGCCGGGCCGGACGCTCGATGTGTGGCATAATCGCTGGCGTCTCCAATGAGGAGATCGCACCAATCCTGGTGGAGGGCCTCAGACGGGTGGAGTACAGGGGATACGACTCCGCGGGAGTGGCGACGCTGCGCGACGGAAAGATCGAGATCAAGAAGGACGTCGGAAGAGTCCGCGAGCTTGAGGACAACTACCACGTCTCCGAAATGGAGGGGAAGACAGGCATGGCGCACACGAGGTGGGCGACCCATGGGGGCGTCACCAGAGCGAACGCGCACCCGCACCTTTCGTGCCACGGCGAGGTGGTGGTGATCCACAACGGGATAATCGAGAACTATCTGGAGCTGAAGGGGAAGCTCGCGGCCAAGGGTCATGTCTTCGTGAGCGAGACGGATACCGAGGTCATTGCGCACGTCGTCGAGGACGCGTACGCGAGGCTGCACGACCCCCTTAAGGCGGTGCTCAGAGGCATCAAGGCCCTGAAGGGGCAGTACGCGATGGTGCTGATGTTCAGGGACAGACCGGGACTTTTGATAGGGGCGAGGAACGACGCCCCTCTAGTCATTGGCGTCGGGAAGAGTGAGAGGTTCCTCGCGAGCGATGTGCTGGCGTTTATCTCCAGAACGGATCGGGCGGTCTTCCTGGACAACAACGAGGTGGCGGAGCTGACGTCCGAAGGCTTCGACGTCTTCAACCTACGCGGCGAGCGGGTGAGGAAACCGACGACACAGTTGGCGTGGGAGCTCTCCGATGTCTCGAAGCTAGACTATGCCCATTTCACTCTCAAGGAGATACATGAGCAGCCCGAGACCGTCGTCAAAGCAATGATGCAGGAGCCGGAGAAGATTGAAGCATTCGCCAAGGCGATAACCGGGGCGAAGTCCGTAGTGCTCACCGCCTCCGGCTCGAGTTACCATGCGGCAATGCTGCTGAAGAACAGGCTGAGCAGGGAGGCGAGGATAAGGTGTGACGCGGTGCTCTCGGGAGAGTTCGACGGACACGAACAATTCGTCGACGGGGACACTGTCCTGATAGCTTTCAGCCAGAGCGGCGAGACTGCGGACGTACTCGAGGCGGTCAAGAAGGCCAAACAGAACGGGGCGAAGGTGCTGGCAGTGGTGAACGCCGCAGGGTCTTCGCTGGCGAGGGAGAGCGACGTCGTCTTGCTCCTCAACTGCGGACCCGAGGTCGGTGTCGCGGCCACCAAGAGCTTCACGGCGCAGGTGATGGTGGGGAACATGATAGCGGACGCTGTGGTGGGCCACAACACGGCGAGGGAGTCGAAGACGGTATCGACCCAGGTGAGGGATGTCCTGGGGCTCGAGGAGCGCGTTCGCGAGGTAGCCCACGAATTGAGCAACAGGAGTGACTTTTACTTCATAGCGCGGGGCTCGCACTACCCAGTCGCTCAGGAGGGCGCCCTCAAGCTCAAGGAGCTCGCGTACGTGCACGCTGAGGGGATGCCGGCGAGCGAGCTGAAGCACGGAACCCTCGCGTTGATCGAGAGGGGGACCCCCGTGGTCGTCATAGCGAACAGTCGTGAGGGGTTCGATACCACAATCTCGAACGCGATGGAGCTCCAAGCGAGGGGGGCCGAGATAATCGGCATCTCCGATAGGATGCACCCCGTCTTCAAGCACTTCATACGGATACCTTCCGCGAACGCGAGCATCGCTCCGATACTGGAGGTCGTTCCACTCCAGCTTCTGGCATACTTCATA
>JASHZW010000077.1 GCA_030042335.1 Nitrososphaerales archaeon | reverse complement strand
TCTTGAACCAGCTCCTGGTCAGCAGGAACCCTGCGCCCAGCGCCACGGCGGGCATGGCCTGAATGAAGTAGTATGGATAGGTGACCCTGCCGTAGATGCTCAGAGCCACGTAGGCGAAGTATATCCATACAAACCACAGAAGGGCGAGCTTGGCGACACGCATCGAGCCTTCATCGGGACCTGATTCGGGCTGAGGTGACTCCGCCTTCCTGGCCCTTCTAGCTGTGTAGAGGAGGTAGCAGGTGTAGGGTACCCATATCCAGACCAGCCACACCTCCACAAAGTTGGCGGTACCCCAGTAGCCGAGCTGGACATACGTGGCAGAGCCGGGAGCGCTCGTCACGGGTGTGGTCGTGACGAGGTAAGGAACTGGCGAGTAGTACACGAGCCAGTCGACCGGCGTGATGTAATTTCCGAACCTTGTGTCGACCCACCCGCCGCCTATCAGGCTCTTTCCATAGTCCACGATGTACACGATGTTGCTGAGGAAGCTTCCGAAGGACGGTACGAACGCCGCATCATAGATTTGAAGGCCGCCTCCGAATATCAGGACGACCATCACGACGAGTGAGAGGATGCCAAGCACTCTCTCCTTCATCGGCTCACCCGACCAGATCAGGTGATACGAGACGAGAATGAGCACAAAGAAGACCGAAGTCTCCTTCGCCAGGGCCGAGATGCCAAGCAGTGCGCCTGCGAGGAACATCCTGTCAAAGAGCCAGAACGACGTCCGCCCGAAGTAGACGAGGAACGCGAGGAGCGCGAAGAAGATCGCAGGTACGTCTATCACCGCGATGCTGGAATGAACGAAGAAAAGGGTGTCGAACGAGAGGAAGGCGGTGGCAATGAGGGAAAGGGACACCCTCCTGGAGACGACGTACGACAGGGCGAACATGATAGGGATGCTGAACGTGCCCAGCATGACGTTGAAGATGCGCCATCCCACGACGTTGTTTCCGAATATGGCAATCCCTGCCGCGATGAACGCCTTGGAGAGGAAGGGGTGCTCGAGGTTGCAGCTGTCGAATCCCGGAGAGCACTTCTCTCCGGCGAGAAGCCCCTGCGCGGAAGGGACGTAGTAGACCTCGTCCATGACGCAACCGCCCAATCCGGTCGACCCCGAACATTCGGAGGTCGGGGGGAGTCCGATGATGTAGAGATGGGCGAGGAGCGTTCCTCCCGTAAGGAGTGCGATGACAGTCATCGCCTTGTGCATCGCAGGATACGCCACCCAGAGATACAGAGCGAACAAGACACCGGTGAACGACGCTGCGCTCACGAAGAGGTCAAAGAGAAAGGCGACAAGCGTGACACTCGCCGCAGACGGATAGAACGCGTGCGCTGATACGGTCGCCACAAGGGTCAGGCACAGGACCAGCGCTATTCCACCCGTACTTTTGGCCCACCGCCTAAGCTCCGTACGCAGGTCCAATGGTCGGCACCCGTACCAAGGCTATTTCAGCGTGAGTCGACGTGGCCTGAAGTCCCGGCGATCGGGTGCGCGTCGGTCGTCTGCCCTTCCAAACCGAAGATACTGGTTTGCGAGACCTGTCGCACGTGGAACGGGAATCTGGACCGGTAACGCGCGCCATGCGACGAGGGGGTAGAACGGTTAAATTACCGGGCTCGGAAAGATTTCATGTGACAGAGAAGAGGGAGTACAGGGTCGAGCTCGACCCCGAAAAGGTTGAGGTACTTTCCCGGGTCCTGGGGCAGCCCGGCCCCGACAAACTTCTGGAGAGCCTCGTCGAACTCACCTACCACCACTACGTCGAAGAGGAGGACGAACTGGTCCCAGGGAAGGCACTCAAGAGGAAGACCCAGGAACTAGAGGCCCAGATAGAGCAGCTCAACAGAAAGCTCTCAGCCAAGTCACCCTCCGACGCGGCGCAGGATTCGGTCCTCTGCCCCAAGTGCTACAGCAAGATAAGGTACGACTCCTTGAGCCGTGACTACACCTGCCAGAGGTGCGGCTGGGAAGGCCCCCCTGAAGAAGTCGTGCGGAAGCCCGGGTCAGCGGCTCCGCGCAGTTAAATATCAAATCGCATCAGTCGCGCGCAGCCCCATGGTACTCGAAGACTATTTGGCGCCTGAGGAGGAGGTGCACTTTCGAAGCGGTGCGAACCTCAGGTACGGAGGGAAGAGGTATCAGGTGATCCTCACGAACAAGAGACTTTTGCTGTACGCGAGGAGGGGGACTCTCGTCCTCTCGGACGACGTGGTGAGCTTCAAGATCGAAGACCTGGTCGGCGTGCGGTACAAAGAGGTCGGAATGCTCCCGCGCCTTGGCGTCATTGAGGAGCGAGGGAAGACGAACATACAGCTGGAAGGTGTGGCGTCGCAGACGAAGGCGCTCTACCAGCAACTGCTGCAATTCCTCTGAGGGACGACCGTGAGAATCCCAGAGGCGAAGAGGCAGATCCTCCAGAAACTTGGCGAGGAGTGCGGCTACGAGATTCCGGAGTACAAGCTCTCCGGCGAAACTCGCAGGTCGATCGCGGAGCTTGCCACGACCTTCAGGCACCTTCTCGCGCTCAAGGACCTGATCCTTCTTGAGAAGGAGAACGACGCGAGGCTGGCTTCGAAACTCGACAGGCATCTCCACGGCAAGAAGGACACCGAGATCGCAAAGAATCTCCTCGTGATAGTACAGATGCGAACCACCCTCGATGCCAAGATAAAGGAACTGGCAGAAAGGATAACCAGTGAGCTCTCTTCTCCTTCGGTCGTCGCGTCCGCGGCCCCGGAAAGGGTCGAGGATGGACACATGGTCCTAAAAGCCCTGAAGTGCGCCAGTTGCGGGGCTGCCCTCCCGATTCCTTCGGGAAGCCTCGCCAAGTGCAACTACTGCGGCTCAACATACACGATAGAGGAGTACCTGGACAGGCTGGGGACGGCCATGAAGGACTGACCTTCAGCAAGAGCAACGCCCGTTTGCCGATTCCGTCATCGAAACTCCTAACGCTCAGCAAAAAGGACAGAATCGGATAACTCTGGCCCGGTCCCTTTCGCGCCACATGGGATCTTTGGTCCAGTGCCCAAAATGTTCCTGGCGCGGCTTCAGGTACTACTTTCCGAACCACTATGACAAGATGCACCCGCAGGACATCTACACCGAGGCGACCAGAGTCGACGAGGAGTTGCTGGATTCACGTCCCAAGATCCAGGTAACTAGCTGACCGCCGACCGGACGACTAGCGAACACTAGCGTTCCCTGTCTGCCGCAGTCTCAGGAGCCGGGGTTTGCCAGGCGCACCCTCATCGCGTTTCGCGTAACGAAGGACATTCCGGAGCCGCCTTTCCCGGGAGCCCGGTCACCGCCCTGTATCTGCGACCGCGCGACTTACTCTCCGAGCGTCGCGATCGGCCCGGAAGAACTCTTCCAGCTTAGCGGCCCTGCGTTCGACCTCTTGCCTTGCCTTGGTGAACCCGTCGTACTCGGTGAGGAACTCGCGCGCTTTCTCTGTCGCCGTGAACTCGCGGGACAGGGGGTCCCATTTCAGCATGCCGGAAGCCATGAGGAGCGTGGAGTACCGCCGGACCTGGACGTAGTTGATCATCGTCCTGTACATCAGCTGTGTCCTCCCGATTCCGTTCCCGGCACTTCTTAGTATGTCCGCGATTATCGCAGACCGGTCCCTGCGCATCGCGCCTCTGGCCTCGCGGTCCCCAGGGGCCTGCTCCCCGGTCGTCACGAAGGCCGAACGACCGAGTGGGTTTCTAAGCCATGTGGATTTCAGGTTCAGATTTGCGGGTCCGGCCGCGGACCTACTCTTCCTTGCCCTGCTCGGCCTTTGCCTTGGTGTGCCTGTCGACGATCGACCTGAGGTACTGCTCGAGCGCCTCTCGGCTGTCCGGGTCTTCGCCCTTCTTTGCGGGAGGAGCTCCAAAGGAGAACTTTGCGGTGTACTTGTATGACTGCGACGAGCCGTCCTGCGAGATCTCGGGGACCTGGGACTGGGACTCCATCTTCCAGCTCGGCTGGGCCGACGCGCTGATCTGCTCCTGCACCTGAAGGGGGGACTCGTAATGCTTCCGAA
>JASHZW010000076.1 GCA_030042335.1 Nitrososphaerales archaeon | reverse complement strand
CGAGCAGGCCGTGCAGCGGGTCGGAGCACCTCTTCAGCCACGCTCTGGACGTGATAGCACCGGGAAGAGGCCTTCACGGCGAGAAGTGTGGGATCGGGACAATCCTCGCTGCCAAGATGCAGGGGCTCGACTGGCGGGCGGTGAGGAAGGCGCTCAAGAACGTACGGGCGCCCACCACTGCGGCGGAGATAGAAGTGACCGGAGACGAAGTGGTTAGGGCTTTGGTGGACGCGGCCGGGATACGCCCGGACAGGTACACGATTCTGTCAAAGAAGAACCTCGACACCCGTGCCGCGGCCGCGCTCGCGAAGGAGACCGGTGTGGTCTAGGCCTTCTGCTCGATCTCTTCCTTTGGGGCTTCCGGCTCGGTCGTGTCCGTGGTCGACTGAGGCTGCTCGGCCGACCCGGCCGGTTTGGCAGGTTCCTTCCGCTTGTAGACCTCCTCGAACACGACGGTGTTCACGGCAGGGAGGAAATGGGCCACATCGTTGGAGATACCGCGCTTTATCACCTGAAGCCCTTCAACCATGAACGCATCCTCCGGGATTTTGACCGTGACGGTATCGTCGTTCTGGACGAACTCCGTCTTCTCACCCACCTCGCCGGGAAAACGCCTCTTGATGAGCGCCCTGACCTTCTGCTCGTCGGTGTCGACCTGGCTGAGCACTTCGACGTCGTAGACAAGCGTCTTGCCGGCAAGCCTGTGATTGAAGTCTACCTGAGCCCTCCCCGAACCTATGAACCTGACTACCCCGAGCCTGTTGTCTACATCGACCGTATCACCGTTCCTCAGTTCGTCCGCCTTCTCCCCGAACTTCCTGAGGGGGATCATCCTCAGCTGGGTGGGATCCCTCTCCCCCCACGCCTTCTCCGGCGGGAGTTCAACGGTCTTGCGCTCTCCTGTGGACATCCTGCTGATCTCCTCGTCGAGACCCTTCAAAACCCAGTCCTCGCCCACGGAGACGAGACGAGGCTCGTACCTCCTGTCGGGGTCGTAGATGTTGAGCTTCTTCGCCTCGTCAGCCACCGTGCTCTCGATGGCCTCTCCTGTGTCCTTCACCTTTGCCGTATAGTTAACGTAAATCAGGGCGCCTTTTTCGAACGTCATTGCTTTTGGAAGCAGACCGTGCTCTGGTCTTCCTTTAAATGCTTAGCCCTCCCTGTCACATTCAGCGCGATGAGGACGGAGAACGCCATAATACCGGTCTACGGCGTCACGGTAGTCCGGCTCGGCAGCACCGGGATTGGGAGTCTGCGATTATTGCTGGTGGCGTGCCCATGACAGTTGATAGCTAGGTTGCGAGCGCCGTGGAAACCTTGGCCCAGTCCACTGGATAGCCCATCTTCTGGAAGGTCAGGGACAAAGCGGACGCCGTCCTATTGACGTGCGTCGAGCTGATGTCGCCCATGCTCCCGATGCGGAAGACCTTCCCCTTGAGGCTCCCGACCCCCGCGCCTATGACGATATCCTGCTCGTCGCTGAGCTTCTTCCTGAAGACCTTGTCGTCGATGCCCGGGGGATACCAGGCAGCAATCACGGTGTTCGACCTGACCTTCGGGTCGGCCAGCGCCTTCAGACTCATCGCGTCGAGCATCGAGTACAGTTGGCGCGCGTGAAGAGCATGCCGCTGCACCCTGTTCTCGAGCCCTTCCTCGGCCAGCCAGCTGAGCGCTTCCTCGAGCGCGTAGTAGAGCGATACAGCAGGCGTGAATGGCGTCTCCCCGCGCGCCAAAAAGTCCATCTGCCTCCCGAGGTCGAAGTACCTTACCCGGGGTGGGTTCTTCTTGATTAGGTCAGCCGCCTTCCTGCTAACTGAAAGCAGAGCAAGTCCGGGTGGCGCCGCAAGGCACTTCTGGCTACCGGTCACACAGATGTCTATCCCCCACCTGTCTACCGGAAGAGCGTACCCCCCAAGACTCGAGATGGCGTCGACCACGAAGAAGGCGCCCACATCCGCAGCCACCCTCGCGAGCTGCTCGATGTACGGGACAGCCGTTCCTCCGCTCGTCTCGTTGTGAACCACAAAGACCGCCTTCACGCCCTGGACCTTCCTCACCGCCTCCTCGACCGCTTCGATGGATGGCACGGTGCCGGGCTCAGAGCTCACCCTGGTCACTTCGCCCCCGGCGAGCTCCACCGTCTCCGCCAGCCGCGCACCGAACTCCCCACTGACCGGCACGACCACCTTGTCTCCTGGTCGTACTATGTTCCAGACTGCGGCCTCGACACCTCCCGATCCCGACGAGGTGAGGATCAGCGGGTCGCCTTCTGTCTGGAAGAGTACCCTTGACTTCTCGGTGACCGACTTGAGTATCCTGGTGAAAGTCTCACTCCTGTGGTTGACCATCGCCTTGATCATGGCGTACCTTATCCTGTCGGGCACGTTCGTTGGCCCCGGAAGCATGAGCAGCCTCTCTCGGGGGTACTCCAACTTCACTTGCCCTCCGCATCCTTGGTAATCATGCTGCGTACCCTTCCGACGCCGTCGAGCTCCTTGACTATGTTCGCGACCGCCGGCGGGACGAGCTTCTCCCAATCCCTCCTCTCCAGTATCCTGGTCCGCACGTTCGTGGCCGAGTACTCGCTCCTGTTAAGATAGGGTATCGCCTCGACGTCTATCCCTTCTTCCTTGAGAAGTCTGATGGTAAGCGTATCGTTCGAGAAGACCTTGTCGAACTTGGGGACCGTCGACCTGAGGGTGGCCGTCCAGACGGAGTGTGACTCGGCGTCCTGCACCGGAATCAGCATCCACCTGTTCGCGTCCACCTTTGCTTCGTTCAGCGCTGCTTTTATCATCATTATCCGTTCTCCCGCGGTGAACGGGTTGTCCCTCTCGTGGCTTCTCTGAGCACTGCCCACGACTATGTAGAGGTACTTGACCTGCTTCAGGGCATAGCCGACCGCGGCGAGGTGGCCGTTGTGGAACGGCTGGAATCTCCCCACGAAGAGTCCCACCTCTTTCTTCGGCATCCGTTCCTGCCGGCCTTCGTTGACTATTTAAGGCGTATTCGGACTGGTGCAGATGCCAGTGTTTCCTCCGGGGTCTAGAGTTGAAACTTCTCGAGATAGATGGGTCGTTCGGCGAAGGTGGTGGTCAGACGATCAGGATCGCGACATCTTTCGCGGTGATCCTGAACCAACCCATCAAAGTGACCAAGGTGCGCGCTGGAAGGCGCATACCCGGTCTCAGGCCGCAGCACTCGGCGACGCTGAAGATCCTTGCTGAGATATGCGGTGCCAGTCTCGAGGGCGGCAGCGTAGGCTCTACTG
>JASHZW010000075.1 GCA_030042335.1 Nitrososphaerales archaeon | reverse complement strand
GCGAAGAACACTGAGGCTTGACCCTCGAATCTGAAAATGCTCGCGTAAACGTTGGGTTTGCCGAGGAGCACACAGGCGTCGTTCACGAGATAACGGGTGGGGAAGTTGTCTGTACCGTCCATGATGATGTCGTAGTTCTTCAGGATCTCCAGCGCGTTAGAAGAGTCGAGATGGACCTTGTGGAGTTCGATGCTGATGTTCGGGTTTACCTGCTGCAGGCGTTCCTTGGCAACCTCTGCCTTGCTCTTCCCCACGTCCTGCTCCGAGTACAGTATCTGCCGGTGGAGGTTGCTCTTCTCGATGGTGTCAAAGTCGACGATGCCTATCCTGCCGACGCCTGCGGCCGCGAGATAGGTCGCGGAGGGTGTCCCCAGCCCCCCTGCGCCTATTATCAGGACGCTCGACGCCTTTATCGCCTTTTGACCTTCCATGCCTACCTCGGGCATTATCAGGTGCCGGCTGTAACGTGCGAACTCACTGCTCGACAGGCTGACGTTGTGCGGGTCGGGCCGCCTCGACCCTCCTGCCACTGACGGGACTATCATCAGGGTATCCCCGTCGGAAAGCGGGGTCTCCTCTCCCTTCATGTAGCGGATGTCCTCCTCGTTGAGGTAGATGTTGATGAAGTTGCGGAGCCTTCCGTTGTCGGAGTATAGATACCGTTTGAGCCCGGGGAAGGCGACGATCAGCTCCTGCAGCGCTCCCTTCACGTCGCGCGCGCTCAGCTGGAGCTCGTCCTCGTTGTTCGTGTGCTGCCGCAGAGCGGTCGGTATGATTATCTTGACCGCCATTCTTCTCACCCGAAGACCTCCACCGTCTCCTCAGTGGCCGACGTCCTGTCTTCCTTCGGTATCCAGGCCCTGGTGTCCCCGGCCTTACCTTTAGGTACGGAGACCACGAGGTAGGAGTACCATGGAAAAGAGTGATCGGTATCGAACTTCGACAGCGTCGCCGGATAGTCCGGGTGGGAGTGGTATATGCCTGCTATCGTGAGACCCTTTTGTGCGCTGGTCCGGTCGGCTCTGAACAGTTCCAGAGGGTCGATGTTATAGCGATCATGCTTCGGCCCCTCGTAAGCGTTTTTCATCCTGATGGATTCCGTCACGTGCTTAGACCTGTCCGAGATTAGCAATCCGCAGCACTCCTCCGGGTAGGTCGACTCCGCGTGAGTGTGTATCTCCTCGAGTACGCGCTTTGCTATCGACAGAGTCATTTGTTCTCAACACGGCAGCATCTAGGCCAAAAAATGAGACCTGCATGCACTACCGCCACCGTGACGACGGTAGCTACTTCATAAGCTTGACGGAATTAGTATTCTTTAGAGAATAAAGAGTGAACGGGGTGGTCTTTTCCTACATCCCGCCCATGCCGCCCATTCCTCCCATGCCTCCGGGTCCGCCGGGCCCTCCTGCGCCGGCGGGCACCTCCTTTGTCTTGCTCGAGGCTATGACATCGTCGATGCGCAGAATCATGCTCGCGGATTCGGTCGCGGCCTTCAGGATCTGGGTCTTCACAGCCATCGGCTCGATGACGTTCTTGCCCCACATGTTAGCGACCTTGCCCGAGAGCGCATCGACTCCGGCCCACTTCTCGCCCTTGCCGTGCCTCGCCCTCAGGTCGACCTGTGTGTCGATGGGATCCATGCCTGCATTCTCGGCAAGAATGGTTGCGATGCTCTCTACCGCATCAGCGTACCGGAGAGCCGCGAGCTGCTCCCTTCCTGTGAGCTTCTGAGCCCATTCCCTGACCTTGCTAGCAATCTCGACCTCGGGCGCACCACCACCTGCGACGATCGAAGGAATCTCGACGACATCCTTCGTCACCATCAGCGCGTCGTGAAGCGAGCGTTCGGCTTCGTCGACGACCCTCTGCGAGCCTCCTCTTACCAGGATGGTAACCGCCTTTGGATTCTTCGCTCCCTCGATGAAGACCCACTTGTCTTCCTCGACCTTCCTCTCCTCGGCGAGTTTTGCCGACCCGAGGTCCTTGGCGCTAAGATCATCCAAGTTCGTGACGATTCGCGCTCCTGTCGCCTTGGCGAGCTTTGTCATGTCGCTCTCCTTGACACGCCTCACCGCGAGGACACCGGCCCTAGCGAGGTAGTGCTGTGCGACATCATCGATGCCTTTCTGGCATATTACAACGTTTGCGCCCGACTCCTCAATCTTCTCGACCATGCCCTTCAGGATGCTGTTCTCCTCGTCTAGGAACTTCTGCATCTGGTCCGGATCGCTTATCCTAATCTCTGCGCTGAACTCGGTCTTCTCGATCTCGAGTGGCGAGTTGATGAGAGCAATCTTGGCCCCGTCAATCCTCTTCGGCATCGCCGAGTGGACGACCTCCTTGTCGAGGGCGATTCCAGTGATGAGCTTGGTGTCAATCATCGAACCGCCAGCCTTCTTCTCTACCTTTACATTGTCAATGTCGACCTTGTAGCCGGTCTCGGTCTGCTCTGCAACCTGGGTCACCGCGTCGACCACGAGCTCGGCGAGATGAGGGGCGTCGTCCGAGACGAGCTTCGTCATCATGCTGGTAGTGGCTACCTTGAGTAGGTCCGCCTTGGAGGATGGGTCTACCTTCTCGGCAATCTTCTCGAGAACCTGTTGCGACTTTTCCAGCGCCTTCATGTAACCATCCACGACGACGGTGGGATGGACGTCCTTGCTGATGAGCTCCTCTGCCTTCTCGAGCAGAGCACCCGCGAGGATTACTGCTGATGTGGTTCCATCACCCACCTCGTTGTCGGTGGCCTTGGATACCTCCACGAGCATCTTGGCAGCGGGATGCTGGACATCGATCTCCTTGAGCATGGTCGCTCCGTCGTTGGTGATGGTTACATCACCGAGCGAGTCGACGAGCATCTTGTCCATGCCACGGGGACCGAGAGATGTTCTGACAATCTCCGAGATGAGCTTTGCAGCTTGGATGTTGTTCCTCTGTGCCTCCCTTCCCTTTGACTCCGCCGTGCCTTCCTTTAGAATAATGTACTGCGGGCTACTTGACATAAATAATTCGCGTCAGCTATACAACTTCGAGTTGTATATATGATTTTTGTTCGTGCCACGCGATGGCTCACGCGATAGACTCTACACTAGATTATTATGGCTGGATTCGGGTAGCTGTGCTACTTGGCCTTCATCAGGAACTGCGGGATAATGCTCGAACCTCAGGAAGGCATGGGCCTCAGGGAGTTGCTGGATGTGGCCAAGAGCGTGGAGAAGATGGGTTATGGCTACCTCTTCCGTTCCGACCATCTGCTGCCAACTTCTCGCCGGCAGAACCTTGACTCGCCCGAGTGCTGGGCGACCCTTGGCGCGATCGCGGCAGTCACCAAGACTTTGAGATTCGGGCCGATGGTCTCGCCGATAGGCTTCCGCAACCCCGCGCTGCTGGCCAGGATGGCGTGTACGGTCGATTCGATATCCTCCGGAAGACTTCGGTTGGGAGTCGGTGCCGGCTGGTACGAAGACGAATACCTTGCCCACGGCTTTGAGTTTCCCTCTCTCAAGGTAAGGAAAGAGCAATTCCACGAGGCGCTGCAAATCATCCGTCCGCTGACGCAGACCAGCAGGGTCGACTTCGAAGGGAAGTACTTCTCAGCGCACCTGAAGGGATTGCCTGCTCTCGGACGCAAGATACACTTGATCGTAGGCGGCAAGACGCCCTCCATAGCGCGGGAGACCGTGACCTACGCAGACGAATGGAACTTCGTCGGAGCTCCTCCGGCTGATTTTGAGAAGATAAAGAAGTCTCTCGATGCCAGCAAGAGACATATCGAAGTGTCCAAGATGGGTCAGTTCATCATAGCGGAGGACAAGAGGGGTCTGAAGGCGAGGGTGCGCGCGGACATGCGAAGACAAGGGGTGAGCAAGGACGAGGACGTCTACGCTCGCGAACTCTTGAGCCGCGGGTGTGTGGTGGCCACGACGGGAGAGTTCGCAGGGGGCGTGAGTCGGCTGCGTGACATGGGGGTGGAGAAGATTTACTTCCAGACGTGGGAAATCAAGGACTGGGAACAAATCCACCTGCTCGCCACTGTCCTGAAGGAGCTCTAGGCGATCCTGCATGCCACAAGTCGGTAGTATTGCCCCGGACTTCACGCTATATGATGCCGATCAGAAGGAGCGCAGTTTGTCTGAGTTCCTGGTCAGGGGAAAGAAGACGATACTGGCTTTCTATCCTGGTGCCTTCACGAGCGTGTGCACCGAAGAGCTGTGCACTTTCAGGGACATGTTTGGGGAACTCCAGAAGATGAAGGCCCAAGTGGTCGGAATCTCGGTCGACCCGCCGTTCGCCCAGAAAGCATATGCCGAGAAGTATGGTTTCACCTTTCCCCTGCTGTGCGACTTTAGCCGCAAGGTTACCCGGGAGTATGGTCTTGTCTGGCGCGATATAGACGGAATCAGGGGGTATGATGTCTCGAACCGGGCAGTCTACACGCTCGACGATACAGGCAAGATACTCTATTCGTGGGTAGCCGCCAACCCGGATGTCGCTCCCGACTTTAGTGGGATCAGAAAGAGCCTATCCTGAATCCGGCAGGGTTCACGGTCTCTTGATGTTAGTCACAAGCAGCTTGAACTGGAGGGTCTTACCGACCATCGGATGCCTGCCGGCCTTCCCATAGCCTTTCTCAGGTGGGATCGTTACCTCTTTCGTTTCATTGACCTTCATCCCGACTAGTGCCTCCTCGAATCCCGGAATGACCTGATGGGCACCCAAGACCACCTGCAAGGGCTTGTAGTCACGTGCGGGAGTGAAAAGTCCCGCGTTTATAGCTTCGGATTTCATGCTGGTGTCAAAGACCTTCCCACCAGGAAACTTCCCCACGTAGTGCACGGATACCGTGTCCCCATTCTTCGCGATGATTTCGCTCAAGTGAATCCAGAACCGAGACATGACCCTCGACCCTTTAAACGGTTGTCGTGAGGGTAAAGCTAATCCCAAGGGTCCGGACACCAGCGGCGAGGGCCGGTACCACAAGACATGGCGCTTGGGTCTATAGTCTCGCTGTGGTTGCTTTTCGGGGTAGCCACAGGAATCGCCCTAGCGGTCATCGTCCTTGTCGGGGTAATCTTCTCGAGAGACCTGAACAGAGGGATAACCACCTCGATCAACGAGACCATCTTCGAGGGCTTGGGGGACAGCAAGGACGTCTTCCTCTCGAACTTCGAGAAGGAACTGAAGCGAAGGGGTCTCGTCCCCAGAGTGCCCCTTGAGAAGGGCGTGGACCTGATTTACAGGGACTTCTTCGATGAGGTCCGGATTTACGTGACCCAGGAGGGCCGCAACCTTCGCGTTGGGTACAGGGTCTCTGCCACCACCGGTGCGATAGCCCTCGGGGTAGTGCTTCTGATACCCTTCGTGATAGGTTCTATCGTGCTCTTCGGGCTGGCGATACTGAGGCGCAGCAACACCCAGCACACAATAGACCAAGCGAGCGCATCGGCAGCGATTCTCACTCGCACCCTCCCCGAGCTCTGAGCGATGTCTTTGCCGACGACGGATGAGACCTTGTTCTGCATTGTCTTTGAGAGGTTTAGGAGCATCAATCGACCTAGCAGATTATGTTAGCAAGTCGTTCAAAGTCGCTTCAATTCTGTCTCTCCCCCTTTGAATCAAGAAGCTCATCAGGAACGGTTAGTCACCGGCAAAGTCTGTTTCATGTTTGCTGCTTGGAAACTCACGGCTCCAATTTCTTGGGCGTTGATTGAAATCTGACCTCGGCTTACCGTGATTGTCGAAGTGTTCGGATCGAAGAAGCTGACCGCGAGTCCTCCTATCAGTAGACTGAGGACAATCGCGACCGAGGAACCCTTGTTCAGCTTCGGCAGCCAACGTCCCATTGTCTTGCGTAGCTGTTTGTCGCTGGCAGTGAACAAATTCATCCGTCCCTTCAGGTTCTTGGTGACCAAGAGAGCGTTGAGCAGTTCAGCCGTTTCGCCGGTGATGAAGACATCTCGCCCGACTCGTCCCTGCCTAGTCGCCTTGACGGTCTCCCTCCGAATGGAGATACGGACTGGATATTCATCAAGGTGAATGTCATCGATGCGCAGCTGCATTGTCTCTCCGACGCGCGTCCCGGCGTCTTTCATTATCCCAATCGCCACCCTCACCCAGAGCGGCATCGGTGACAAGAGCAGGGTTCGGACGAGTTTGCGTTCCACCGCGATGTCAGGTATCTCCTCGGCTACGGGCAGCGTGACTCGCTCGCGGAACAGGTCGTTCCTTATCTCGATGTCGTGATAGCGCAGGAACTTCTTGGTACCGTCCATGAATCGATGAACTGTCTTGGGCATCAGGCGTGTTCCGTTTCGGTCGGTTAGGGCAGTGGCCCATCCCGCAAAAGAGTCCAGCGCCTGG
>JASHZW010000074.1 GCA_030042335.1 Nitrososphaerales archaeon | reverse complement strand
GAGGAGGAGATCATCTGGCTCGGCCCCCTTGAACAGGCAATCGTCAGGTCTCTCGCCATGATTGGGGGCGGCGAATGGAAGCGGATAATGGCCCTGGCTTCCTCGTTCTACGGTAAAGAGCCCGACCGGAAGAGCCTCACACGCTCACTCTCTTCGCTCGTAGACATGAGGATAGTGGACAAGACCAGCGAGGGCTACAGGCTCATCGATCCGATGTACCGGATTCTCGAGACCAATCAGAGCTGAGACATCTTATGAGGACTCGTGTTTGATGTGTTTTTATCACGAGATATCGGGCAATTTCTGGGAAAAATGGCATCCGCCAGTCCGAGCGAGGCAGGCATTAAGCAAGAGACCAACTGTTTCATCCAAGTAGAGGAGGGACTCCTCGGCCGGTATCGCCAACTGCACAACGCGTCGGCCGATGTCTCGAAGCAGTTCACTGCCATAGGACTTGCCAAAGTACGGTTAGTTTCGGGCTGACATCCGCGGGCAGTGAGCTGCCAACCGGTCGAGGTAAAAGCCCCACCCCATGAAGAGGATGAACGAGGTCCCCGCGAGGCCTGAATGGACGAGAGTTACGAGGGTCTTGCCACTGGGCTCTTCTTCGAGGGTCCACGTGAGAAGCGTCTGCGATACACGAGACTGACCCAGGCTCGAGACGAAGGTGTAGACGAGTTTCCTGTTAGGAATGAGTTCCACGATCTTGCCCCTGACGACAGTCTCAGAGCGGTTCGACTCCCGATAGAAATCAAACTCGTACTCTCCACCCACCTTTGCTTCCATCTTCGCCCGTCGGGGCATCCACTGAACCAGTTCCTTTTCGTCGGTCAGCGCCTTGAAGATAACCGAAGCCGGAGCATCGATGAGGATTGACTTTGTTATCTCGCTGCTCATCCTGCTACTTGCTCGTGCGCGCGACCTTGGACTCTGCGTGACGCTTGAGGTTCGAGAGGGCTTCCTCCCAAAACCCTTCGAAGAAGAGCCTCATCTCAGACATCTTTTCCCGATTGACGGAGTAATACCTATGCTGACCTACTTTCCTCTCACGAACGAGGTCAGCATCTCTTAGCACTCTGAGATGGGTCGAGAGGGCGGCCATCGAGAAGTCGAAGCTCTCGGACATCTGTGTGGGTGTCTTCTCGCCATCCTTGAGGAGCAGGAGGACTTGTCTCCTGCTATCATCGGCGATAGCCTTCCAGGAGCTTCCCATGCCGCTACCAGACCTGCTTCGATGCCATCTGCAACATGACGAATCTGTTACCGTCCGGATCCAGGAAGGTGGCCTGTATGCCGTAAGGGAATTCTGCCGGTTTGCTCTGGTCGAGCTTGACACCTCTTGACTTTAGCTCCTCGAAATCCTTCTTGCAATCGCTGGTCTGGAGCGTCCATTGGGCTCCTTTCCCTGGTTCTACGAAGACCTGCTCTCCTTTTCCGTCAGGATAGGAGCCGAACTTCGCGAGTGCGATCTCGATGTCTTGCCCCTTCGGGGCGACGGTCAGCCACCTCCCACCAGGTCCTGTGAAGTCGCTTCGTTTCTCCATTCCAAGCACTTTAGTGTAAAAGTCTAGTGCCTTGTCTTGGTCCTTGACCACTAGCGCCACGGCTGAGAGCTTGTCAATCATAGACGCTATGATATTTCAACATATATTTAACTATTTGTGTTCCGACTCGTTCAGCTCAGCGGCTCCCTGTACGAGCGCGATCAGAGCGGTTTCATCCACGTCGTCATCTTCATGGAAGTCGATGGCGCGAACCGTTTTGCTGTCTAGACGGGCATTGAAGAGCTCTTCGGATCCTTGACCCCCGCGCCCTTGGGGAATGTCAGCCTCACAGCGTTCTTGAGCGATTCTCCGATGCATACTATCCCGTTATGAGACCAGACAGGGACTCCCCGTCGGCTTGGACGGTTTCTTCCACTTCACTTCCTCAACTATCGCAGGGCCTGATTTCTTGACCAAGATACGTAGTTGTGAGAGCTTCTCACCGTGCCAGTCCCCTGACTGTTTGATGATCGCGTCTATCTGTTGAGACGGCGACTTCTCCTCCTTCGAGGGACGATTCACGGTTGCCTCCTTCAGCCCACGGCTTTCTTCACTAGCGATGTGATCTTTGCCTCCTCGGTAGAGGTCAAAGTCTTCAGCGCATAGACGACCGGCCACATGTTCCCATCGTCGAGTTTTGCCTTGTCACTGAAGCCCAGAGTTGCATATCTGACCTTGAACTTCGCAGCATCTTGGAAGTAGCAGACGATTTTGCCGTCCTTGCCAGGTAAGGCATACGCTGGCATCCCGTACCATGTCCTCGGAACGAGCGATGGTGCGGCCGCTTTGATGACGGCATGGACCCTCTTGGCCATCGAGCGGTCGGGTTCTGACATCTTTGCAATCTTTTCCAGCACGAGCTTCTCCCCATCAGGGCCTACCTTTGCAGGTGCTCCTTGTCGCTCTTGGAGGTACTCTTTCATTGCGGCCTTTTCCTCGTCCGTGAATCCCTTGCTTGGTCGCGAACTCTTGGAGTTTTGCTTCACGGACCACTCAATAGTTCAATATGTATTTAACTATTTACGTTAGGGTGCTCTCTTCTTTCTGCAGACGACGCTGCCGCGAGAGATTGAACCCTAAAACAGTATGATCTAGCCTGTCGCCCTGAGAGATTGCCAGATGCCGACTACGTTTCCTTCTGTATCCTTAACGTAAGCGACGTATCCTATGTTGCCGAATTTTTGTTTCTGTCTGACCAGCTTTCCTCCCGCACTGATGACTTTCTGGATCGCCCCATCCGCATCTTGGACGGTGATTGTTATCGATGTTGTGCTGGCGTAATCTAGGTTGCGCTTGAGAATCCCACCATTTGTTCCACCGATAGGTTGCCTGTTCTGGTCAGTTTCCACGCTGTCTGCCATGGCATACTCCATCCCGGGCACGTCCTGAATCTTCCATCCAAAGACCGAGCTGTAGAACTTCTTTGCACGGGCCATGTCGTCCGCTGGTATCTCGAAATGCTGAACTTTGTCCATACTCTCAAATGAGAGTCACTTTGATTAATTAACTTGTTCAGCATGCATATCGTCGGACCTCGAATTATGTCTTGAGAAATTGGGAAAGCGCCTGGGCATCACCGTATAGTTCTCCTTCGTGGCGTCGCTCTTGAAGGCAGCGTAGTACGGCGCGAGGGTGCTTCCCTGAGTTCCTGGGTAGACGGTGGCGGTCACACACCATCACCTTAGCACACGATTTAGGGCTCGAGGTGGTTGAGGTGGATCATGGTCGAGGCTGCTCACGCTCATGTGAAGAAGAATGACACGCCGATCTCGAGATTCTATCATTCACTCGCTCAGAGGAAGGGGAAGCAGATTGCTGCCGTAGCGACAGCAAGGAAGCTATTGTTGTGTTGCTACTCAGTCCTGAAGAATAGGAGGTCGTATACCGATCAGGCAATATCTTGATGCCCGGGGCACCGTCTGCGTCTCTGGTACGCGTTAACTTGGATGGGCAGCCTGGATGCGAAGCATGCATATTGCTCCTTCAATGTGAGCGAATAGGTGACTGCCTTTCTGCTTACCCAAGACATCAAGGTAATATCAGACAGTTCTCATAGGTGACAGAGCCTACCGCGGCGGGCGAATGCTTAAAGATTCAAGCTACAGCTAATTGCCTACTTTGCAGGAAGATTACAAGCGCATCACTTTCAATTACGGGATAGTGATGTTCCGCACCCGCAAAGGGCTGTCATTGATGGATAGCCTCGGCAGGAGAAGGATAACCAAGCCCCTCGCCTGGTTCATGCTCTATCTCCTGCCGCTGTCGGGAGGGATAGCGCTGTTCCTTATCCTGGGTGAAGTCTTTGTCTATCTCTCCCCACGAGGAGGCGCAGTCATCCAGTTCGTCACCACGAACATAAGCCCTACGGCGAACCTGCTGCTGCCCGGGCTCAATCCCTACGTACCCATCGTCGACGGGTGGATTGCCATCGTCGTTGCTGTAGCAATCCATGAGGCGTCTCACGGAATCGTGGCGCGCAGCCTGGGGATGAGGGTCAAGGCGGCGGGAATACTCTTCCTGCTCTTCATACCTGTCGGCGCGTTCGTCGAGGTAGACGAAAAGGAGATGAAGGAGGTGAAGGCCAGCAAGTCCCTCCGGGTCCTTGCCGCAGGTTCGGGCA
>JASHZW010000073.1 GCA_030042335.1 Nitrososphaerales archaeon | reverse complement strand
TGTCGGCGATCACCTCCGTTATGTCGTGCCCCTGGATGTACGACGCGGTTATGCTGAGCCCGACCATCTTCCTGTCGAGCGAGCCATCGAGGTGAAGGGGCCTCGACTGCTGCGAGGCACGCCCCCCGACGGGGCTGACGACGATGTCCCGGTCCTCCAGGTCCATGTAGACCAGCCCGCCCTTCTCCAGGCCGATCTGGGCGACCCATTCCTTCGGGATGGTCACGATGAAGGTGCCAGCAGCCGTCGTCTGTAGCTTCCGGATGTCCATCGTTCCGACGGAACCCGCCTGCTTACTTTAACGTTTCGAAAAATATGTAATGTATGTATATCCACGGTCATTTACGTTTACTCGCCGAGAATTACATACTGCTTTTATAGACCTCGCCCGTACTGCACAGAGACAAAACCATGGAATCCAAGTCGGAGACACCGAAATCTGCCAACGGGGTGGACATCCTCCCACCCGTGAGCGACGAGTTCGGCCAGGTCCTGACGCCGGAGGCTCTCAAGTTCATCAAGACCCTGCACACGGAGTTCTCGGACACCCGCAAGATGCTCCTAGCGAGGAGGGCGGAGAGGCAGAAGGAGTTCGACTCCGGCAAGCTGCCCGACTTCCCCATGGGGCACGACACCCTCGCGAAGATCGGCTTCACGGTGACCCTCGCGCCCCGCGACCTCAGGGACCGGCGCGTCGAGATCACGGGTCCGGCCGGGGACAGGAAGATGGTCATCAACGCGCTCAACTCGGGTGCGAACGTCTACATGGCCGACTTCGAGGACTCGCTCTCCCCCACCTGGGAGGAGGTTATCCGGGGTCAGATCAACATGAGGGACGCCGTCGACGGCACGATAAAGTTCCAGTCGCCCGAGGGCAAGGAGTACGCGCTGAACGAGAAGACGGCCACGCTCATCGTCAGGCCGAGGGGCCTACACCTGAACGAGGAGCACGTCCTCATCAACGGAGAGCCGGTCTCGGCTTCGCTTTTCGACTTTGGGCTCTACGTGTTCCATAACGGGAGGAAGCTTCGCGAAAAGGCATCCAATCCCTACTTTTACATCCCGAAGATGGAGAGCTCGATGGAGGGCCGGTTCTGGAACCGTCTCTGCACTAGGGCCGAGGAATACATGGTCTTCCCCAAGGAGTCGATCAAGGTGACCGCGCTGATAGAGACGCTCCCCGCCGCCTTCGAGATGGACGAGATCCTCTACTCCATGAAGGACCACATCGTCGGCCTGAACTGCGGCAGGTGGGACTACATCTTCAGCTACATCAAGAAGCTCAGGAACCACCCGCAGTTCGTCCTCCCCGACAGGTCGGAGGTCACGATGGACAAGGCGTTCCTCGCGGCCTACGTCAACGAGCTGATCAAGACCTGCCACAGGCGCGGCGCCTACGCCATCGGGGGCATGTCGGCCTACATCCCGGTCAAGGGCGACGAAAAGGCGAACGAGGTCGCATTCCAGAAGGTCAGGGCCGACAAGGAGAGGGAGGTCAGGCTCGGGCACGACGGCACATGGGTCGCCCACCCGGGACTCGTCCCGCTCGCCAAGGAGATCTTCGACGCGGGGTTGAAGGGCAACAACCAGCTCTCCGTGAAGCGCGAGGACGTCCACGCCACCAGGGAAGACCTCCTCAAGGTGCCAGAGGGGCACATCACGGAGACCGGTGTCAGGTCGAACGTGAGCGTAGGCCTGCAGTACCTCGAGTCCTGGCTGGGAGGAAAGGGGTGTGTCCCGATAAACAACCTCATGGAGGACGCTGCCACGGCGGAGATAACCCGCTCTCAGCTCTGGCAGTGGGCAAAGTACGGCGCCAAGCTCTCCGACGGGAAGACCGTGACCCACACGATGCTCAGGTCCCTGATAGCCGAGGAGGTCGCGAGGCTGTCGGCCCGCACCACCGCAGAGGAGCACAAGAAGCGCATCGCCGAGGCGGGCAAGCTCTTCGAGTCGCTCGTCGCCTCGGAACAGTTCACCGAGTTCCTCACCACCCCCGCCTACAAGGAACTCATCGCGAGGGAAAGTCCCAAATGATGGCCGAGGAGATATCGGAAGTCGAGTACGAGTGGGAGCAGAACAGATGGCACGGCATACTGCGCCCCTATTCGGCCAAGGACGTCGTCAGGCTTCGCGGTTCCCTCAGGATCGAGCATACCCTCGCCCGTCTGGGCGCGGAGAAGCTCTGGAGGAACCTCCACTCTTCCCCGGTCGTATCCACGCTCGGCGCCCTCACCGGGAACCAAGCGGTGCAGGTGGTCCAGGCGGGGCTGAGGGCCATCTACGTCAGCGGGTGGCAGGTAGCCGCCGACGCGAACGTCGCCGGACAGACCTACCCCGACCAGAGCCTCTATCCTTACGACTCTGTGCCGACCCTCATCAGGCGCATCAACAACGCGCTCGAGCGGGCAGACCAGATCGACCGTTCCAACGGGAAGAACGACACGGACTGGTTCGTGCCCATAATCGCCGACGGTGAGGCCGGCTTCGGCGGGCCTCTCAACGTCTTCGAGCTGACCAAGGCCATGATAGAGGCAGGAGTCGCGTGCGTCCACTTCGAGGACCAGCTCGCTTCCGAGAAGAAGTGCGGCCACCTCGGGGGGAAGGTGCTCGTCCCCACGTCCCATTTTATACGGACGCTTGTCGCGGCGAGGTTCGCCGCCGATGTCATGGGGACCCCGACCCTCGTCATGGCGAGGACCGACGCGGAGGCCGCCAACATGATCACGAGCGACGTCGACCCGAGGGACCAGCCGTTCCTCACCGGGGAGCGCACTTCCGAAGGCTTCTACAGGACAAGGCAGGGATTCGACGCGGCGGTAGCAAGAGCCATGGCGTACGCGCCCTACGCTGACATGCTCTGGTTCGAGACGGCCTCACCCAACGTCTCCGAGGCGAGGGAGTTCGCCAAGAAGATCCACGCGTCGTTCCCCGGGAAGATACTCGCCTACAACTGCTCCCCGTCCTTCAACTGGGAGAAGAACCTGAGCAAAGAGTCGCTGAGGTCGTTCCGCGACGAGCTCGCGTCCATAGGCTACAAGTTCCAGTTCATCACGCTCGCGGGATTCCATGCCCTGAACCACTCGATGTTCAAGCTGGCCAGAGACTACGCGAAGGAAGGCATGTCGGCCTACGTCAAGGTCCAGCGGGAGGAGTTCCAGGACGAGCAGGAAGGATACGCCGCCGTCAAGCATCAGGCCTTCGTAGGGACCTCCTACTTCGACCAGGTCGCGACGGTCATAAGCGGAGGCTCCGCGTCAACGCTCGCCATGAAGGGCTCGACCGAGGAGGAGCAGTTCCAGGAGGGGCTCCCAGCGGTCGACACCAAGACACAGTAGGAACGACACGTCTCGCCCTGCACAAGCCATAATCGACGGACGCGGTGCGAAATTCCGTGCCGGTCTGCCCCAAGTGCCACAAGTTCATCAGCGAGAGCCACTATGAAAGGCACCTGAAGCGGTGCGGGACGACCCACAAGCACGAGCCACAATCGCTCTACGTTCCATCGACCACTCCACAGGTCGAGAGCCCGAACAGGGGATCACGTACGGGCCGCCAAGCCGCTCTTGGGGCAAGAACGTCAAGTGGTACGTCCTCGTCGGGGTTATCGTCATCGCGGTCCTCCTGCTGATACTGGTCTTCGACTGATGCGGCCACCATCCTCCGCTAAAGGAAGATGGTGAGGAAGGCTGCCAGCCCCACGACCAGCTGAAGGAGTATCGCCTTCCTAACCGGCAGTCCCGCCCTCCTCACCATCAGCAGCGCGAGGATGTTGGCGAACGAGCTGATCGGGTCTATGTTTCCCGCGAGCCCGGCCTCCACCGCGATCGTCGTCGCGGCGTGGGTGGAGACAGTCGTCAGGCCTATCACGAGCTGCGTGGCCGGGACGTTGCTTACGACGCAGGAGACTGCTATCATGAAGGCCGCGGAGAACGGCTGTACTCCCGACGCAGCCCGCACCGCGTAAGACGCCGCGACAGGTTCGATGACGAACGCTGCGACGGTGACAGAGGCGACGAGAAGGTAGAGGATGGCCAGACTCCTGAGGTCGAATTCCGTCGCGACCCTCAGAAGAGTCCGGAAGGTGAAAGCGAAGCCAATGAAGAAGCTGAGGCCAAGCGCCACGACGCTGGACACGCCAAGGAACGCCGACGAGAAGATCGCCACTATCACGGCGACGAGATAGACCGCGGGAAGAAGGGGACCGGAGGGTGTGACGGGCTCCGGTGGACCTCGCGTCCTGCGGCTGAGCGGGTAGAAGATGACGGCCGAGACGAGCCCGGCTAGAAGAAGGGGCACCGCGGTACCGGCGACGAACCCCGTCGAGGAAATGCCAGAGGCCTGCCACAGCAGGATGTTCTGGGGGTTGCCCAGGGGGCTTACAGAGCTGGCGATGTTCGTGAAGGTGATCTCCGCGACGACGAGGGGCGCGACGTCGACGTTGTACTGTTTGGAGTACCTGATGACCACAGGCGTGAGTATCAGTACGAGGACGTCATTGAGGATCAGAGGCGAGAACAGGGAGGTCAAGATCACCACCGCGTAGAGCAGGCCTACCCGCGTCTCCAGGGTGCCGAGCACCCTCTTGAGGAAGGAGTATCCGTCCATCGCCTTGAACTGCGCAGCGATTCCGAACAGGAAGGCCAGCGAGACGTAGACCGATGGGTCGAAGTGCTGCAGAAGGTCCTGCAACTGCATGCCTGGGCGACGACCCTCCTCCGGTACCCGAATAAGTTTCTGCGCTGTGCCGCGCCGAGGAGGACGACCCCAGTCCCGCGATTCTCAAAGCGTGAGAAACGAACGACCCCGTAAATACGCCACTCAGGACTGAGGCGAATCAAAGATTGCCGTCGAAGCAGTTGAAGCTGTCCAGGCGGAGCTTCGTAAAGTCGGTGGGCGCGCTGACCGCAGGAGCGATGGCGGTGGGGCTCACCA
>JASHZW010000072.1 GCA_030042335.1 Nitrososphaerales archaeon | reverse complement strand
TCCTCCTCCTTTCTTACTGCCTCGATCTCCCGCTCGACCTGGGATACATTCCCTGCGCCGGCGAACCTGTCCTCTATCTCCTTCCTCTTCACTATGAATTCCTCCGTGAGGGAGTCCTTTCCGACCCTCTCCTCGAAGTCGTCGAGGAGCGTCTTCAGGCTCTTGTTCCAGCTCTTGAGGTCGTAGCCGCCTGCTTCCTTGGAAAGCTTCTGGTGGCCCAGATGCTCGAGTGACTCGAGGACTCTCTCCTTTGTCTCCTCCTTGGTCGTCTCCTTGGCGAGGACCGAGTGCTTCTTCGGCCCGTGGAGTTCGCTTTTCGCCCTCCTGACCTTCCTCTTGGGCGCGCTCTTGCTGTTTGAACGGGAGCTCCGGGAGCGGGTGCTGGCACTCAAGATTGCGCGCTACACGGGGATTTGCCGCACTCGATTTAAGCATCTACCATCGCGTCCTCCGGCCGGCAGCCTACCGGTCTCGTCTCTCCCGTCCTTCATCAAAATCCGCGAGGCAACCAATAATATGCGCCACCGCGTCGCTGGCCCGTGCCCGCCACCGAAGTCGTAATCACCTTCGTGCTTGCGGTCATGCTACTCGCGTTCATCGTATCCCAGAAACTCAGACAGCCGTACACGGTCGTCCTCGTTTTCGCCGGCATACTCGTCGCGGCCCTGTCAATCTCGACGGTAACCGGCTTCACGACGGTCTACAACGACCTGGTGACCGGTGGTCTGTTCGTCGGGGTTCTCCTCCCTCCTCTCCTCTTCGAGGCGATGATGGACATCAGTTCGGGGGATTTCAGGGCGGTCGCGAGACCTGCCCTCGCGCTGGCCACCGTCGGTGTCGTAATCGCGACGGTCGTAACGGGGCTCTTCCTCTGGAAGGTCATCGGTCTCACCTTCTATCCTTCCTTCCTGTTTGCCGCGCTCATCTCCCCTACGGACACGGCCACGGTTCTCGAGGTCTTCAAGCGAGTGAGGGTCCCGCACAAGCTCGCGAACATAATGGAGACTGAGTCGGCTTTCAATGACGCCACCGGCATTACGATCTTCGCCCTAATCCTGGCTTCGATGAACGCATCCTCGGTTTCGCTCACCTTAGCCCTGCTCGATTTCGTCTGGGTCTTCGGCGGAGGGATTGTCGTCGGGCTGGCGGTTGCCGCCGCTTCCCGCCTGCTTCTCAGGCTCATGAACGACCCGATAGCGGAGACCGTGCTCACCCTAGCCGCGGTCTTCGGGTCCTATGCGGTCGCCGAGGGCATCGGAGCATCGGGCCTCGTGGCCGTCTCTGTGACGGGCGTGACCTACGGGATCGTGTGGGCTGCCGAGGAACCGAGGGAACACCGAGAAGTGCTGAGGAACTTCTGGAGAGTACTCGCGTTCCTTGCCAACTCCGTCGCGTTCCTGACCATAGGGCTCGCCACGGACCTGTCGAACATAGCCACCTACATCGCCCCAATAACGATAGTATTCTGCGTGGTTCTCGGTTCCAGGTTCGTGTCCGTCTATTCGATCCTTGGGCTGGTGGGAATCGAGAAGGTAAAGGTCCCGAACTCATGGAAGGTCGTCGCGACGCTGGGTGGCATCCGCGGCGCGGTGTCGATAGTGTTGGCCGCGTCGCTGCCGATCACGCTGGAGAACGGAGGGCTCATTCGTACTGTAGTTCTCGGCGTAGCTTTCATCTCCATTCTGTTGCAAGGATATCTGCTGTCTGCGTACGCGGGGAGGAAGTTCTCGGGTGCCTCCGGCGGCAAAAGCAACGCTGAGGCGTCTTCGTAAAGGCATTAGCTCAGTGAGAGACAGACAGCAGAGAACCTCAGCGGGGTAAAAGACAGGGACTTCGCCGAAGCGTACTCCGAGGCCATTGGAATGGTCCTTGGACGTCCGCCTCCGAATGCGAGGCCAAATGCAAAGACCGGAGTATGGCACGTTGATGTCTGCAGTCTCATGCTCTTGCGATTTCTGCGTCAGCCTATAGAGATTATCAAACCGGTTATTGGACGCTCTTCAATGGGTCCTTGACAGCATCCAACACCGACAAGAGGTTGACCGGGGCGGTCCTCCCTCAACTGACTTGGTATCGAAACTACTGGACCACATTTGGTTTACGAAGGTGGCCATACGGTGACGATTAAGGGGAAAGTGTACAGAGTGAATTACGACTTTTCGATTCGAGTGTGCGCGAATTCACTTCAAGAGTTCACAAAAGTAGGTTTCTCTATAGAACGCAAGGATTGCGCGTTGGCCGACTTCTTAGGTCAGAATCGATGCACTGGGCCCTGATGCCTTGGTGGCGAAAGTCGTGACGTATAGAAAGTAAATAGAACGAATCGGGCTTGTATATCGTCAGGCAGGGGTGGGAGTTGAACCCACATGAATGCGCTGACCGCTGTCCCATCTGCAGGCGCACGCGTATCCGATCCGCCACCCTGCCACGATGTCGCCGTCCGTCGCGCGGCTAAATATGCCTTAGCCGCTGCGAATTGCATGGCCGGGCTTCTCACCGACGAACAACTCGTCCGCGAACTCAGAGTGCTCTACGCGAACAGACCACTGCAGTTCAGCAAGCTGATCCAGAAGTACTACAAGGGTGAACGCGCGAAACAAATCATCGAGACGCTGAAGACGTGGCCGGCTTAGGCCAGCAAGGCTACTTCATATCAATCGCAAACAATCTTTATATCGAATATTCGCGGCGCCTCTGTGTTCTGATGTTGCCGCTGGTGCAGTACGTAGAAGCTCCAACAACGCTGATTTGGTGGACGCTTCTGAAGTACTATCTGTTCCTCGGGTTCTCGGCGGGAACCGTTGTCACAGTATGGATGCTTTACAACATCGTCAAGTACAGGGAGAGGAAGAGTATCAAGGACGCTCCGAAATATCACCACGAGGATGAGAGTGGATGGGGGAACTGGAAGACTGTGGTTCTTACGCTCCTGGTCACTGGTTCGGTCCTTGCCTTCGTCGAGTACCAGACGTTCGCCTCGACCGGCCTTATTGTCCCTCCGAACACGACTGGAGACCCCATCTACATCAACGTGACCGGGCAGCAGTTCCTCTGGACTTTCCAGTATTCGAACGGAGCCGTTAACGGGACCCTGACGGTCCCCGTTAACACAGTTGTGATACTGAACATAACGTCGATAGATGTGGACCATTCGTTTTCGATAGACTCTCTGGATGTGGCCAAGGACGCTCTGCCTGGCGTGCACAACTTCCTCTGGTTCAACGCGACTCAGACGGGCTTCTACAAGGACGACATTCGTTGCAAGGAGCTTTGTGGAGTCGGGCACGCTGACATGATAGCCGACCTCAACGTTACGACTGAGGCTGGGTACCAGCAGTACCTAGCCGCCATCGCCCCGAGCACCAGTACCGCGACGACCAGTGTCAGTACGGCACCAACAACCGTCACGGTCGTGATGCCACAAGGTGTAGGCTCCGATCAGAGCCTGAACTTCCAGCCTTCCTCGATTCACGTCACAATCGGAGTGAACAACACGATTACTTTCAAGGACCAGGACAACACCGCCCCGCACAACGTGTGGTTCACCAGCATCCCCTCTGGCGCGACTAACCCCAACTCCGCAGCCGGACAGTCGTCTTTCTATCAGTTGACCAACGGTGACAGCGTTACGTACACCCTGACGACGCCCGGCACCTACAAATTCGAATGTCAGTTCCACAGCGGCTGGATGCAGGGCACGATAACGGTGACCGGGTGATAACGAGTGGATCCTTGGCTTAAGCGCTGGCTCTTCACGACGAACCATAAGGACATCGGCATCCTTTACTTCTGCAGCGCCCTCTACTTCGGCTTCATCGGGGCTATCCTCGCCGTCTTCATGAGGGTGCAGCTATCCGTCCCCAACAACACGTTCCTGCTCGCCAGCGCGTACGACCAGGCGGTCACCCTCCACGGCCTGATAATGATCCTATGGTTCCTCTCTCCTCTCGCAATCGCGTTCATGAACTACATCATGCCGCTCCAGATCGGCGCGAAAGACATGGCCATGCCGAGGCTGAACGCCTTCGGGTACTGGCTCTTCGTCTTCGGTGGAATCACGGCGACCCTCGGCTTCTTCCTCCCGGGAGGTAACGCGCAAGGAGGGTGGACTACCTACGTGCCGCTCTCGACGACCTACACGCCCGGTCCCGGCCCGACGTTGGCGTTCCTCGGTCTCATCATGCTGGTCGTCTCCATCACTATAGGAAGCGTCAACATCCTGCTCACGATCGGCTACATGCGCGCGCCAGGGATCACTTGGAGGAAGGTGCCCATGTTCACCTGGTTCGTCCTCTTTACGATACTGCAGATGCTCTTCTCCTTCCCGTCTCTGCTGTCCGGGCTTTTGATGCTGGTCTCAGACAGGGTCCTGGGCACCGTCATTTTCTCGTTGCCGGTCTCGCAGGGAGTCGCCGCGGGAGGTGCCATTCTCTGGGATGACATATTCTGGTTCTTCGGGCATCCCGAGGTCTATGTCGTACTTCTCCCTGGTTTCGGTATGATCACCGAAATCCTGCCTGTGTTCTCCGGGCGCCCGCTCGCTGAGAAGAATATTATCCTGGCCGTGACCGGTGCCGTCGTCGTACCGCTCAGCTATCTCGTGTGGGAGCACCACATGTTCATCACCGGAGTGAGCCTCACGGAAGACGAGGCGTTCAGCGTCGCGACCCTCCTGATCTCGCTTCCGTTCGACGTCATCATACTTGCGTTCGTCAAGTCGCTCGGGAGGGCGACCATCAAGCTCTCGGTGCCTATGCTGTTCGCCATAGGTTCCATAATCCTCTTCATCATAGGAGGAATCACCGGAGTCTTCCTCTCGTCCTTCGTCCTGGATGTGGTCTTCAGGGGCACCTACTTCGTCGTCGCCCACTTCCACTACGTGATGGTAGGCGCCGCAATCTTCGCCCTGTTCGGAGGGATATACTACTACCTGCCCAAGATGACTGGAAGGATGTGGAGTGAACCGGTGGCGATGGCCCACTTTATCATCTCGTTCGTCGGGTTCAACATCCTCTACTTCCCAATGTTCTTCCTCTACGAGATGCCCAGGCGCATCTACACCTATCAGTCCATCCCTCTCTGGAACGAGATGAACTTCATCGCGACGATAGGGGCCTACATCTTCGCGGGCGCGCAGGTACTGCTGGTGATTAACCTCGTCTACACCGTCAGGAGCGGGCCGGTCTCGCCACCCAATCCGTGGGGTGCAACGGGGCTGGAGTGGACGCCGAGCATAATGGGTGCCTCGGACGCGCACTCGCTGCCTGCATCTGGAGGTCACGACGATATGTCGCACGGGGAACACGGCGGAGGGTATTCGAGCCACGAGGAGCACTACAGCGAGAGGCCTATCCAGCTTGCCGGTGGTATGATGGTCACGCTCTTCGGGCTGAGCCTCCTGACGACTTTCCAGCGCTCGGCCATACTGATAATGCTGGCCGGCTTCGTACTGCTCGGTTACGCCTTGATAGGCTGGGGCTCGGACGACACGAAGAACAAGTTCAAGTTCGACGAGGGCCTCACAGAGAAGTGGCCGTTCGCCAACATCCCCAAGCTCCGGCTCGGGATGTGGATCTTCATCTCCTCGGACATCATCGTCTTCGGTGCGGTCATAGCGTCTGACCTCTACCTGAGAGTCAACTCTCCGGTGGCTTGGCCGCTTCCCGGGAGCATACACGACATCTCGCTGGGTCTAGTTGCCACGGTAATCCTGCTGACGAGCGGTCTGACGGCGGTCCTCGCTCTCGAGTCCGCCAAGGAGGGCAAGACTAAGTCGCTCATCAACTATCTTTGGGCGACCTTCGCCCTGGGTGCCGGTTTCATCCTCATACACGTGTACGAATGGTACGGATACTTCACCAGGGCCAACCCGTTCGTCCCGTGGGGTGGCACTCTGCCTGAGAGTACCTACTTCTTCACCGTAGGGCTGCACGCGGCCCACGTCTCCACCGGACTGGGTGTGATGATATACCTGATCAACAAGGCGAGGAAGGGCGGATTCTCGAAGGGTAACATCACCGGAGTCGAGAACTTTGCGATCTACTGGGCCTTCGTCGACTTGGTCTGGGTCTTCGTCTTCCCGCTCTTCTACCTCATATAGGGTGTGATGATGAAAGTAGTTACGACTGTCGGCGTTTGGCTCTACATGATGGCGGCGGCCGTGCTGGAGGTCCTCGTCTCGAAGAGCGACCCCGGAAACATCAACGCAGACATTGCAATAGGGCTTATCGCAGCGGCGAGTGCCGTGATCACTGCGCTCTTCTCTATGAACATCCGGCAGGAGACGACAGCGGTGAAGTACCTCTTCCTCATACCTGTCCTCCTGGTCGCCGTGCTCATCATCACCCTCGTCCTGTCGTTCCCGGTGATATCTTAGGGTGAGATAGATGGAAGAACACGAACACCAGATCAAGATGGGCGGTGGAGCCAAGACGGCGGTTGCAATTGTGATAGTGGTGGCCATAGTCATTCCGATACTCCTCGGCTTCGTGCTCGTGCACGGTGGTCTCCCGCCCTATTCGCCTCCCAGCTCGCCCACGACGGCTACGAGCACTGGTTCAAGCTCCGTGCCGACCATAATCATGCCACAGGGCGTAGGGTCCGATCAGAGCCTGAACTTCCAGCCGTCCACGATTCACCTCGTCATCGGCGTCAACAACACAGTCGAGTTCATGGACGAGGACAACACCGCCCCGCACAACGTCTGGTTCACCAGCGTTC